>QMMN01000002.1 GCA_003647275.1 Deltaproteobacteria bacterium | reverse complement strand
CGATGATGAAGAGGTCATCCTAAAAGTAGGCCAGGAACTATTAGAGGCCATGGGCTACCGGGTACTCATAGCCAGGGACGGGAAAGAGGCCGTTGAGGTTTATAAGAAAAATCGGGATGACATCGACATCGTCGTTTTGGACATGGTGATGCCCAATATGGGTGGTGGTGAAGCCTATGACCGCATGAAGCAGATTAACCCGGATATCAAAGTCTTGCTTTCAAGCGGATACAGCATAGATGGTCAAGCTACTGAGATATTGGAACGAGGTTGCGATGGTTTCATACAGAAACCTTTTAGTATGAAAGAGCTATCTGAGAAAATAAAGGAGATTCTGGAAAAGAAATATCACCACTCGTCGCTGCAATCTTCTCGATGATCTTGTGGTTGCTCTCATATGTGACTCCCGCAGACCCCTTGTTAATTGTACCGTTTTTTTGTGTTGCTTTGATTACTCCTTCCATGCTACCCAATCCCCTGCCCCCTACTGCCTTCGAAACGGATTTAAGCTAAGTTAAGGTATATATGGATGTAGGAGGCCTCTCAACATATTCTATCAAGGCATCTTCATGAAAATCGGGGTGATTTCAGACACACATCTCAGGAAGCCCACGCCTGAGCTTTACCAACTACAGCACACGGTTTTTGCTGATGTATCCATGATTCTCCACGCAGGTGACCTCACCGAGCTTGAAGTGCTGGAGGCCTTTTCGGGCAAAGAGGTCGTTGCTGTCAGTGGTAATATGGACGCCCGTATTGTGATGAATCAACTCCCGTCCAAAAAAGTCATAGAGATACAAGGCTTTCGAATCGGCCTGACCCACGGTTGGGGCAACCCGTTTGGGATGCCAAAAAAGCTTGTAGGTGCATTTGATAAGGTAGATGCCATCGTTTACGGACACACGCACCGGCCGGACAATAAGATCAGAGAGGGGATTCTCTTTTTTAATCCAGGCGCTTTTTTTGGCGGGTTTCCCTTTGCGCGAAAACGTTCGGTTGGTATCTTGACATTAGGAGAAAGGATTTCGGGCCAGATCATCAACCTTTGATGCCGACCAATTTCAACCTTTGAACTGCAAAAGCGAGCGAATCTGAAAATAGCATTACAGTCGAAGATTCCCTACAGCTTGGGAGTTTCAATGAACCACATAAGCAAGGCTATAGTTTCAGCCCCTGTTTGAGCAAGTTTGACAACCGGTTTTAAACTGTTGTAAGAACGCTCTGGCTACAGTGCAGCTAATGGAAGGATTCTAAAGATGAAAACAATACCAATCAAAGAAAAATATGAACTGGAAGTGATGCCTATTGCCATAGGTGGAAAAAAACTTGAGCTTTATAGAATAACAAACTGGGATGTTTTTGTCAACAACCTTGCACAGCATGGAGAAGCATATATCGAGCACTTCCCCTTCTGGGTTAAAATCTGGGAAGCGTCAATCGTGTTGACAGATCATTTGATGCGAATCGGCCTTGAAAAGGAAAAGGAAATACTCGAAATCGGTGCGGGGATGGGGATCACAGGTCTATTCCTCGGGGCCATGGGACACAAGGTGACAATCACCGACTATGAAGAGGATGCCCTTGAACTGCTGCGAATGAATGTGGAACTGAATGGCTTGAATAACGTATCCGTAAAAAAGTTGAATTGGAACAACCCGGATCTGACAGGAAAGTATGATATCATTTGCGGCTCGGAATTGGTTTACAAGGAGACATCCATAGAACCGATTATCAATCTGTTTCGAAAATATCTCCAACCTGAAGGCACCGTGTTCCTGGCCCATGACTTACGGCGTAAGTGTATGATCAAGTTCATTGGCATGGTTCCCGGTCGATTTGAGATCGAAAATGTAGCAAAAACATTGAGGGGTGGAGATGAGCTCTACAAGGTCGTGATCCACATGCTCCGCCTCAAAGAATAAGTAAGCGCTCAGCATCACGTTGAGAGAAGTTTTTCAATTTGGCTCGTTATGTTTTGCAGCTTGCAAAGCAGCACAGTGTCTCTTTCAAAGAGATGATCGGGGCGGGGATAGTTAAAGGAGGACAAGTAGGACTGGCAACAGGGAATTTATCTATTCATATCTTCAACTATTCTCATATACCTATCCGCTGCCTCTTCGACTTTCTGTCTAAAAGGTATATCATTCCTTTTCAGCTTTTTTAGCTCTTTTATCTCCTCAATATCCAATTCTAGTGCTTCGGTATACCCATTCATATAAGCGATCCTGATCATATTCCAGGTTCTTGTTTTGAGTAGCCCTGAATATGTAAAGTTGATGCCTGCAAAAAAGAAAATGAACAATAAAGCGGCTACAGTCAGCAATCTCTTTTTTTGCATCAGATACACCCCCGTCCAAAAAACTCGCATATCGCCATTATTTCTGTATTCAAGGTTTCATCACTCTGTCATTGATCTCAGAGAATGGGGATAGAGGATCACTTCCCTGATGTTAATTCTATTCCGTCTTGAATGTAGAAAGGATCTCAGATAACCGGCTTAAATGCTCTTTTTGCTTGCTATTATCACCTGATTCAAGCTCTCGACAAAGCCTTTTTAACTCCTGAATCGACATTCGCCAACGTTCTTTCAGGCCATTGATGTCCTTGGCTAGCGGTTTAAAGGCATCCTTCTTTCTCAAATGTACCTGTCTACTCAAATCGCCCCGCGCCATTTCAGCCAATGCCCTCCGCATGGAGTAAACAGGGCCTGCCATCCGATGGGAAATGACCACACCAAAAACAAAAATCACCACTAGCGTTGCAAGAAGAGAGATGGACAGGACAGGCCATAAAAGTTCTAATATGGTGGACTGTTCCTCTATGGTCCCTCCACTCTCTGATAAGGCAAAGGGAACTGGTTGAATAATCTCGACCTGTACATCTCCGTACAAATGGTAGATCAGGGCCAAGGAAGATAGAGACACGACAACGATCAATACAGCCAGGATGGCCATCTTGCGAATCATCCCATACTGGAACTCATGATCCACAATGTATTTGCGACGTTTATATGAACGCTGGCTCATGGGCGTCTTCCTTCCAGGCTACCAAATAAGGATAGGAATTTGCTTTTTAGTGATAAAAACATGACCAAAAGCGGATTGTGTGTCAAGCCAAAAGTGCGGACATGGGGACATTCTATGTTCCTAATCCTTTCCAAATGACAAATGACAACAACCCTAGGTCGATGGCCTTTTGGTCAATACGGCTTTTACCTTGTCTTTGGCTGATGCCTCTTTGTCCCTTCTATCGTCGATCTTGATAGACGTCACAACCCGAAGTGCTCCGGCCTCAAAGGGCACCTCGTGCATCTTCAACATAACGTCAAAGAGGTCTTTGAGATCCCCCTCTATGATGGTGCCCATGCCGTGCAGTTCATAGGTGAGGCCAGAGTCCTCCAGGACCTTAAGGCACGCCGCAACATAGGGGCTCAGGCTGGTGGACTTTGTTCCGATCGGAACGATACTCAGTTCTGCAATGGCCACAAGGCCCCCCTTTCATTTCATTGTCTCTTTTAGTTAACAGGCTGTTGCCCAAGCAGCCGACCACCCAACTTTTAAGCGGTAAAAGACCAGTGACATCTGCATTGGAATAATTTGGGCAACAGCCTGTTAAATGCTCACAATCTATAGTTTGAAGATTATATGAGCCATACCATGAGCGTCAAGGGAAAAGACCTTGAGCAAAACATACATGCAATATGGGTTGACGGTTTGTATTTTTCGATGCAAAATATTAAATTTGGGTTGTTTTGCTCGCAATGGGACAAGGGACAAATGGAAAATAGTGTATTAAAAAATTTCACAGACGATTGCTGACCATGCCTTTAGATAAAATTGCCGTACGCGGTGCACGCCAGCACAACCTCAAGAATATTGATGTCGACATCCCTCGAAATCGACTCGTCGTGATAACCGGCATTTCCGGCTCTGGCAAATCAACACTGGCCTTTGATACGCTTTACGCTGAAGGGCAGCGGCGATATGTTGAGTCACTTTCAGCTTATGCGCGTCAGTTTTTGGAGCAGATGGACAAGCCGGATGTGGACAGCATCGAAGGCCTTGCCCCAGCTATCGCCATTGAGCAAAAAACAATCACCAAACACCCCCGTTCTACGGTCGGAACCATTACCGAGATCTACGACTATCTTCGACTCCTGTTTGCCCGCATTGGCAAGCCCCATTGCCACAGGTGCGGACAACCCATTACATCTCAAACGACCCAGGAGATCGTCGATCAGGTCATGGCCCTTGAACCAGGTACCAAGGTCATGATCCTCTCTCCTGTAGTTGCTGGTCAGAAGGGGACCCACCAAAAGCTATTCCAAAGACTGCGAAAGGACGGTTTTACGCGAGTCCGGGTAGACGGCAAGATGTTTGATCTGGATGAAGCGGTCTCGCTTGATAAGAACACAAGGCATAGCATTGATGTGGTGGTAGACCGCCTGATTGTTAAGGAATCGGCCCGAAACCGTCTGGCCGACTCGATCGAACTTGCCATGGGGCTCTCAGAGGGGCTGGTCACCGTGGATCTGTTACAGGGCGAGCCGCTCATCTTTAGCGAAAAGGCGGCCTGCATGCTTTGCGGTAGCAGTTATCCGCCTTTCACGCCAGCCAGTTTTTCCTTTAACAGCCCGCAGGGGGCCTGCCCCGCCTGTGATGGCCTCGGCGCCATGATGGTCTTTGACCCCGACCTGATTGTGCCTGATCCCACCCTTTCTCTCAGGGATGGTGCGATCGTCCCATGGGAAAATCGACATTCGGTTTATTTCTATCAGATATTAGATGCGATCACGCGGCAATTTCATGTGAGTATCTATACGCCGTTCAACGAATTCCCGGAAGCCCTCAAAGATCTACTGCTTTATGGATCCAAGGGTGAGACCATTCCCTTTTATCTTGAGCGGGACGGCAGGCGCTATACTTACAGCCGGCCGTTTGAAGGCGTTATTCCCAACCTTGAGCGGCGTTACAGGGAGACCCGCTCACATCAGGTCCGAGAAGGGATCGAGCAGTTCATGAACGTGCGGCCCTGTCCTGAGTGTCACGGTGCAAGGCTGAAACCAGAAAGTCTTGCCGTCAAGGTTGGCGGGGCGTCCATCCATGAGGTGTGCAAACGTTCGGTCACGGCACTCCTGGATTTTTTTGGGGCAATCCCTCTTGACCCCCGAGACCGGGTCATCGCAGATCCTATCTTGAAAGAGATCACCGAAAGGCTCCTTTTTTTGACCCGGGTGGGATTAAGCTATCTAACGCTGGACCGGGCCTCGGCCACGCTTTCCTCAGGCGAGGCGCAGCGGATTCGTTTAGCCACCCAGATCGGTTCCAAGCTAACCGGCGTCCTCTATGTCCTGGATGAACCGAGTATCGGGCTCCACCAGCAAGACCACAAAAGACTCCTGAACACGCTCAAACAGATGCGCGATCTGGGGAATACGGTTGTGGTGGTGGAACATGATGCAGAAACAATCCTTTCGGCCGACCACGTGATCGATATGGGGCCGGGCGCGGGGGTCCACGGCGGGCATCTTTTGTTTAACGGGCCACCTGAGGATCTGCTTAAACATGGGACCTCTTTGACAGGACAGTACCTGTCGGGCCGAAAAACCATACCAATCCCTCAAAACCGTCGCCCATTAAAAAACGGATACATTGTCTTGGAAGGCGTATCAGCCAACAACCTCAAAGATATCACGGTTCGCTTTCCACTGGGATGTTTTGTGTGCGTTACAGGGGTATCCGGCTCGGGCAAATCCACCCTGGTTATTGAAACGCTGTATCGATCTCTGGCTCACCACTTGTATCATGCCAGGAAAGCCGCAGGCAAATACAGGCGACTGACCGGCCTTGAAAAGATAGATCGTGTCATCAACATAGACCAGTCTCCGATCGGACGAACCCCACGGTCCAATCCAGTCACCTACACCGGCACATTTACTCACATGCGGGACTTGTTCGCCAGAACGCCGGAGGCCAGGGTGCGCGGGTACAAACCAGGGCGCTTCAGCTTCAACATGAAGGGCGGGCGGTGCGAGGCGTGTCGCGGAAATGGTATCATCAAGATCGAGATGCATTTTCTCCCTAATGTCTATGTAACGTGCGATGTGTGCCGGGGGAAGCGGTATAATCGGGAAACCCTGGATGTCCGGTACAAGGGGGTGAACATTTCCGAGGTCCTGGACATGACCGTCAACCAGGCCATTGATTTTTTTAGCAAAATTAGGAAGATAAGGACTCAACTACAGACCCTGGCAGACGTGGGACTTGGCTACATTCACCTGGGACAACCCGCAACCACCCTTTCCGGGGGGGAGGCTCAAAGGGTCAAGTTGTCAAGAGAACTCGGCAAGCGGGGAACAGGGAAAACCGTCTATATTTTAGATGAACCCACCACAGGGCTTCATTTTGCCGACATCCAGAAACTCTTAGACGTGCTAAACCGGCTTGCAGATGCTGGCAACACCATCATCGTCATCGAGCACAATATGGACGTCATCAAGTCAGCCGATTATATTATTGACCTGGGTCCAGAAGGCGGAGACAAGGGCGGCTATTTGGTGGGCGCCGGTCGGCCCGAGGAGATTGCCCGGCTCCCTGGTTCATATACCGGCCAATTCTTGAGCAAGGTGCTACACAGCCCTCCCTGTCGTGAGCCTGTAGCACAGGGCATCTAACTTTAGGCTGAAATCGACGTTTTCGATAAATCTATGCCTTGGGCACTCAAGGTGGACGGGTGCAAAATTCATGATGCCACGAACCCCGGCCTTTACCAGCATGTCTGCCGCCGCCTGGGCCCATTCCGAACTTACGGCAATCAGGCCGATCTCTACGCCTTTCTCCTTGACCAAACGATTCATGGCCTCCACAGGTGCAACCTCTATGCCCCCAATTTTTGTGCCGATTCTCTCCGGCTTTCTGTCGAATGCTGCCACAAAGGTGTACCCTGTGTCCAGAAACTGGGTATGCTTTAAGAGGGCCGTGCCAAGATTGCCGACCCCGACCAAGCCCAAGCGCCATTCTTTGTCCAGGCCCAGGATCTTTTTAATCTCAAACAGGAGTTCTTTGACGTAATAGCCAACGCCCCTTACGCCAAATTGACCAAAATAGGCGAGGTCCTTGCGGATTTGTGCGGGATTAATGCCGCAGAGGTCGGCCAGACGCCCGGATGACACCACTTCGATGCCCTTTTTGTCTAAAAGTTCAAGGCTTCTTACATAAATCGAAAGACGGGTGATGGCAATGGAAGGAATTTTCACAAACTTCATTAAGCTGATCAGCCGAGATGCTTTTAATGTTGACAGGCTGTTGGCCAAATTGGCACACCTTGTACCAAGTGCGACTGGCTTCCGGGTAATTTACAGGCCAACTGCAAACCTATTGAAGCAACAATAAAATAATCGTTTCAAGGAACAAGGGCTCAAAACAAACAGGGTTGCGCACCAGCCCGCAGCAGGCGGGGCAACCCTGTTGTGTTTTCTCGCTCACTCAATTAATTAATGAGCCATTTTTGCAAACAGATCTGCAATCGCTGATGATTGCGGATGTGCATAGATCAGAATCAGGGCAATAACCAGGGCATAAATAACCAGGGACTCGACCATGGCCAGACCGATCAGCATGGTCACGGTCACCTTACCTGAGGCCTCTGGATTCCTGGCAATCCCTTCAACTGCATTCTTGATTGCCATGCCTTGGCCAAGACTACCTCCAAAGGCTGCAATGGCGATACCAAAGCCTGCGGCAAAAACGGATACCGTGAAGTACTTCAGGCCAGCAATGGGCAGCTCGTCACCTGCAGCATAGGCCACTGTGGAAAGGGCAAACAGAAAAAATGCAGATCCCAGGGTTGAAAACGACAGTTTCTTGAACATTGACTCTTCCCTCCTTTACTTTAAGATTTTATTAATGGGCTTCTTCCATTGCACCAATTTTATTAATGGGCATGTTCCATTGCACCAGCAAAGTACATAACGGAGAGCAAGAAGAACACAAAGGCCTGAACCAGACTCACAAAGATACCCAACGCCATGATGGGCAGGGGGGCAAAAAAAGCACCGGCCAGCATAAACAGAATGGCCAGAACCAGTTCGTGGCCAGCCATATTTCCAAAAAGACGAATGGTAAGCGAAAGCACGCGGGCCGTGTGGCCGATCAGTTCAATCGGAAATATGATGGGGACCATCCACCATATCGGCCCCAAAAAGTGCTTGATATATTTGGGCCCGTGATACATGACACCAATCACATGGGTCATGGGAACGACAACAAGGGCGCATGAGAGGGTGGTATTGATCTTGGCAGTAGGCGGAAAAAAGCCTGGAACCAGGCCCAACAGATTACAAACAAAGATATATATGAACACAGTGGCGAGAATAGGGAAAAAGCGGCGGCCTTCCTCACCTGTGATGTCCACAATGAATTCTTCCATCCCTCCGATCACAAGCTCAAAAACGTTTTGCCCCTTGGTAGGGATCATGCTGATTCCCCTAGTGGCAAGATATGCAAGCACTATTAGCAGAAGCATTACAAACCACGAATAAACCACGTGCACATACTCGTGGGCCAAATGCCCCAATTCTGGGCTTATAAGCTGAGCCAACGAGACTAGAAATAGAATTGGGTGTTCCATGTCATGCCGCCTCCTTAAAAATGATTTTCCTTATTTCGTTGAGTGTGGCTATAAAGATACTTGTGACCACCACCGATAGGCCGATGATGAGTCCCAAGGGATTTACGTAATGATCCGCTATGAGGACATATATAATGAGAGCACTGACCAGGAATCGGATATAGTATTTTCCTAAAACCACCCTCGTTCTGGCAAGATGGGGCGGTGTCAAGGCCTCCTTAAGGGACCGATACAAAAGGTGAAAATTTATGGTCACAATGAGGCCCCCTGCCAGGATGCCCCATGCAAAAGACCTTGGTGCCAGGATAAAACCGGAAATTGTCACAATACAAAAAAGGATCCAGTTCGTCAGTGTAATAAACTTGAGCAGCCTCCTTTCTATATGCACAGCCTGAAGTTTTCCTTTTACAGTCTCCGGCTTTTTTTCATGGCCAGGTAAATGTTCCGAAACCCGGCAATGACGCCAAGACCAAGAAAGACAAGGGTAAACCATGGAGAGGTATGAAATACCCGCGTGTCGAGCCAGTACCCGATACCCAACCCGATGACCATGGACAGGGCAATGGAAAAACTCAAGCTACTGTAATACCATAGCTCCTTGAACAGTTTCTTGGTCTCTTCTTTCATGACAAAGAGCGCTTTTCCCAAAAGACCCCATCTAACATTCGGTTGGCCTTTTGGAAAGTTATGCGCCTCTTATCACATGACATCCGGTAAGTCAATTCTTAAATTCTCAAATCCTCAAAAACCTCTCCTGCCGCCCGGATGGTGGCCTGGATATCTACCTCGCTGTGGGCACCTGAAACGAACACCGCCTCATATTGAGATGGAGCCAGGTAGATCCCCTGCTCCAGCATCCCCCTGTAATATCTGGCAAACAAGTTAACGTCGCTCTTTTGGGCCTCGGTAAAGTTTGAAACAGGCTGATCCGCAAAAAAGAGCCCCAGCATAGAGCCGACCCGATTGGTCACGGCAGGCAGCGCTGCCTTGCCAACAGCCTTCCTGAGGCCCACCTCCAGCATGGCTGATCTGGCTTCCAGGGTTTCATAGAACCCGGGTTGCTGCAAGCATTTCAATGTGGCGATTCCAGCTACCATGGCCACAGGGTTCCCGGACAGGGTCCCGGCCTGATACACCGGTCCCTCAGGGGCGATTTGCTTCATGATCGCCTTGTTCCCGCCATAGGCCCCTACAGGGAGTCCGCCTCCGATGACCTTGCCCATGCAGGTAAGATCCGGCATAATCCCGTAGAGGGCCTGGGCACCACCGTAAGCCACACGGAAGCCTGTCATGACCTCATCAAATATAAGGATGATCCCGTGGTCCTGCGTCAAGGTCCTTAAGGCCTCTAAGAACCCGGGTTCAGGTGGAACAAGTCCCATGTTGCCAGCCACAGGTTCAACAATAATGGCCGCAATGTTGTCACCCTTTTTAGAAATCACATCGGTGACCCGCTCTACGTCGTTGTACGGAAGAGACAGGGTGTTTCGCACGAACGCCTCAGGAACGCCGGGGCTACCGGGAATGCCTAGTGTGGCCACCCCAGAGCCTGCTGCCACCAGAAGGGTATCGGCGTGACCATGATAGCAACCATCGAACTTGATCAGCAGATCCCTGCCCGTGAAGCCTCGTGCCAGGCGAATGGCGCTCATGGTGGCCTCGGTGCCAGAGTTGACCATCCGGACCATCTCCACGGATGGAACCGCTTCAATGATCATCTCGGCCAGTTCTATCTCAAGATCGGTGGGAGCCCCAAAGCTGGTTCCTCGCTCCAGCACGCCCTGTATAGCCCCTATCACCTCGGGGTGCCGGTGCCCCAAAATCATCGGGCCCCAGGACCCCACATAGTCTATATAGGCATTGCCATCTGCATCGTACACCTTGGAGCCCTCAGCTCGCTGGATAAAGACGGGTTTTGCGCTTACCGAATGACAAGCCCGCACCGGGCTGTTTACACCACCAGGGATGACCCTTTGGGCCTGTGCAAAGAGTTTTTCAGAGGCACCCTGCTTCATCAACAATGGTTCCTTTCTTCCTTTATTTGAATACTTATTATGTTGCCCTGCTAAAAATCAAGGATTTTGTTAGGCTTGTTGTAGCCCTCTTTTGGTCTTTGTGATCCCTCAGTCCTGATTAAAGTTGACCTAAGCTTTTGTCGATAGTAAAAAATAACCATGGCTATAAAGATAGATTCATCTCAGACCTCATTGCCACGACCCATTGACGAGTACCCCGAGCACTCCATACAAAAAATCGCCGTCCTCTTTACCGATATCGTCGGTTCAACCAAGTTCTTCAAGTCCCATGGAGATCTGGCTGGCCGGGAAATGCTCCAGCAGCATCAGGATATGGCTTCAGCAGCCGTGACTGAACACGGAGGCGTTGTGGTTAAAATTTTGGGCGATTCGGCAATGGCCTATTTCTCTGATGCCAAAGAGGCCCTGAAGGCGGGCGTAAAAATACAACAAAAGCTTCAGACTTATAATCGAACAAGAGACCCCCAGGATCAGATTCACATCAGAATCGCCATTCATTTCGGCGACGGTATTATCGAACACAACGACATATTTGGCAATGTTGTGAATATCGCGGCCAAACTGACCCCCCTGGTAGACGGAGATCAAATTTACATATCCCAGGCTGTGTATGATCTAGTTCATGATCTTTCTCTGGTACGTTTCGAATCGGTCGACTTTTCGGGCAAAAAAGATGTTCCCAAGGGGCTGACCATCTACAAGGTTATATGGGAAGAAGCCGTCAAGTTTGACCCGATCGCAAAAACGCTAATCTACTTCAAGCCTATCTGGAACCTGACCGAAGATGACTTTGGTAAAATATGGCATCACCTGCTTGCGGTAAAGGACAATTTGTGGGGGGGCAAAATCGAGGCAGAAAAGATCCTATCGGATCGATCTGTTGCTTTAATTGTCAAAGAAGTGCCATTAGCCCTGACCGTGACCAAGAACATCATAAAGTTTATCAGGAAGTACCTCAGGGAGGACCTGGGGCCTCTGGTCTTACCGATCCAAATAATCATTGATTCAGGGCCTTATGTCAGGGCCGACAAGTTGGTCGTGGAAGAGCTCAAAGTTAACTGGGACCGAATTGATCCAGGCGAAATCTACATTTCAGACGCTGCTTATAAGTTCATAAAAAATGAGCCTCTTTTTTCCGCCAGCCCACAGCCTGATATCAATCAACGCAGGTCCTTCTATAAGTTGATCTCCCGAGAAGACCTGGGAAAAATGGGGCCATACCTCTTTTTGTACCAGAAGACCCTTATTCGGGGCAAGAATCCACCTTGTTATTATTGCGGTGGAAAAGACCACCTGACGCTAAACTGCCCCTCTAAACATCTACCGCGGATAACTCAGGCCTTGAATCAATTAGGATATTTTTCCTTTGATACCATCAACAGGCTTTTTTTCAATTATATTGCCAGCATAAGATCAAGACCAGAGTCGGGTAACGGATCCGAAACAGATACCGACAGGTCAACCCCTTGGGCTTATTACGGATTCTACGAACTCAAGAGGACCTTTCAACTCCGCTTTTTCACAAGCATCTGGAATGCCACGGGCGACAGCTGGAACAAGATCAAGGAAACTACGACTGAGGGGGATAAGGGTGGCCTTGTCTGGATAGCCCTAGATTGTCTGCGGGTCTCCAACCTTGCGCGGGCTAAAACCCTTTTGGAATCCTCTTTGGAAAAAGACCCAAAGGATTACAGGCCCTATTGTGCCACGGGATTTCTGAATATCGATAAAAATAACTTTTTAGGCGCAGAGTACCATTTTGATAAAGCCCTGGACTATGCCAAGACAAAACCGCAGAAGATTTTCCTCCTGTTGTTGCTTTCCCGTCTTTATGATGTGCATGATCGTCCTTTCAAGGCTGACGAAAAAATAAGGGAAATCCTCTTCATCGATCCTCGCTGCCCAGAAGCGATATATCAAGACGTCATATTCAAATTTAGGGACGGAAAAGACGCCGAGGCCCTCAGCCGGCTCATCAAGCTTATTGAACGAGACAGGCAATTTTATGTCCACGCCTTAATTGATCCCGATCTTGCACCTTTTAGCGAGAAAATTCACCCTGAACTCAAAACGCTCTTTGGCCAAGCCAAGGACGAAGCTGTACAACTCTTCCATAAGGTAGAAAACGAATTGAACAAATTAGAAAAGCTGCTGGGTGAAAAAGAAATCGAGGAGGCCCAATCCCTTTGGTCAAAGGTCAAAAAATTGTCACAAGCCGACAGTTATTTCGCCTATCTGGACATGGCTCACTATAGCCAATCTATCCTTGCCATTGGCCGCAGGTATATAGAAAAACGGAGGAGTGAACTTTTAGACGTTCTTTATGGGTTAAATCGCCGAGTTGAAAAATACCTTGTGTTTCTCAGGGATTATCGTTATCAAAATCTAATTGGCGCTGCTTATCAACACTTAATGCTTGTTCAGAGAAAGATTAATCAAGTCCGGGACATGGTTAACTCTAATGCTCCTGACGAATTCAAGGCAGCTTTTGCCCAGCCTGAAAAACTCTCAGAGGAATTGGATCAAATTGAACCAAAGTTGAAAAGGCTGGAAATGATTCAGCACGTCATTCTATTTTTGACCAGGTTTTTGAAGAAAAGCCTCATCTTTCAATCGGTCATTGTATTTTTTGCAATCATTGTCTTCCCGATCATGATCTACTACCTGAATTTTGCCCTGCCAAAATCTAGCATCCTCCCTGCTGACAACATCTGGGCTTATCAAAAGGGGATTCTTATCATTGGGGGGCTGTTCGCTTTAATATTGGCCATTGTTAGAACCATCAAAAGCCTGCACAAGAAATAATGATGGCGTGTTGGAGTAGTGGCGAGATCTTTGCAAAACTCCTTTTCACTTATTTACATGAACTTTTTGACCCATCTAAGGGCTTGCTCACGAAATCCTGGCACGTAGTGCCTCTGTTTAAGCCGACAGGCGCAACCTTGCGCCAGACCAGTATCCAGAAATCCCGAACCTGATGTGTAGGTATATCGACTGCCACCGGTGCAGGCACTATTACGTTACGTGGGATAAGCGTTTTCCTCATGGATGTCGCGCCATGAAGTTCAAGTCCAAGGAATTGCCCTCTTGCGTGGTAGGAAAAAGCTCAGGCATGCCCTGCCTGTTGTTCAAGGTGAAGGACAGAACAGGCAACAAGTGTAATCAGTAAGGTCAAGCAGCCTGCTTTGCAAGAGGATATTTGTGGGAATAGGCGTCATTCAGTAAAACGATTTGCACTGCCTCGCGCTTTTCTGTATTCAAAACGATGGGTCCGATCAGGTTTGCCGTCATTTTTTCCGGCAACCCCCTGGGAATGGTAACGATGACATAGCATTCCAGAGGGAGCTTGTCTGGCTCTCCTTCCCATCCCATTGCATCGATGGCCGGCGTTGGATCAACACGATAATCGGGCTTAAATAGCCAGGGATTTGTGATCACAAAGGCCAGTGCAGGATCATCAAGACACTGGTACCAGTAGAATGGCGAATCCTCTTTGTGCTGAATAATACAAAACCGCTTTTTGTCCCGAAATCCCAGAATCCCATGCGGCATGGTAATAATCTTTTCTTCCAGTATTTCTATGATCCCGAATCGTGTGGTTTCAATCTTCAATCTGTACTCTCCTTCCGACCGTTATGTTGTATGGATGGTATCCAAAATTTCTCGGCCGTCACAAAATCAGCCGCATCCACATCTGCTGCCAACCGGTTTTGTTCCTGAATCTTCTCATAGATCTCGCTTCGATGGACCGAAATGCCTCTTGGCGCTTCAATGCCAACCTTCACCTGTGTTCCAGAGATATCCAGTATTGTAACAACAATGTCATCACCGATGGTTATCTTCTCCCCCGACTTCCTTGTCAGTACAAGCATTTGCCCTCCATGGCACAAGATAGCCGTAGCCAGTCGGATTATAAATCTGACCACTGACCACTGCTTATTTTAGATAATCGACTAAACTTATATTGAGCACCTTGGCAGCGGCAGTTAAAGCCGCTTGATATGCAAGCTCTTTTGCCTTTAAGTCCATGATTGCCTCAGTGATATCTGCATCTTCAATGTTCGAGAACCTTTCGGTATTGGTGAGACTCATATCCTGAAGAAGATTTTCCTTGATCTCTGTCCGAACCATCTTGGAACCTATGTCAGAGATCTTTTCGGAAATATGGTCAAGATGCGCATCCAGTTTGCTTATTGCGTCCTGAATACCGCTGACATCATTGTTCTCCAGTGCGGTTTTCAAGTCACTCAAGGTCTGAAAGATATCATCATTAGCGCCCGCACCCGAAGGCTGAAACACAGCCTCCCCGTCGCTTCCTACCTCTACAGTAGCATCCCTCCCTATCTTAACCGTAAAGGCGTTATTATCCCCGTTGTAAGTGCCGTCCTGACTGAACGGTGCTGTATCCGTTTTTGACCCTGCGAAAATATACCGTCCGCTCACCTCGGTATTGGCCAAAGAGACTATCTCCTCCAACGTATTTTGAACGGCCTGTGCAGCAGACGCCCGTGCGGCAGCACTCATTGTCGCGGTGGCCATCTGAACACATAACGACTTGGTATCTGATATCATGTCCTGTACATTGGTCAGGGCGCTTTCAGATGCCCTGAGCCAGGATTTTCCCAGGGTTATGTTACGACCCAACTGCTCAATGTTGGATAGAGAAGACTTGATGTGGAGCCCCTGTGTGAGCCCCGTGGGGTCGTCAGAAAGATTGATGATGCGCTTTCCGGTCGCCACGACCTTGTTGGCGTGACTCAAATCCTCAGTAATGTTGCCCAAGTTAAACGTAATTGCCTCATAAATGGTTTTGTTGGCCACCCTCATGAAATCTTTCCCCCCTTTTCCTACTTCACACTGAGCAACGTGTTCAGCATTTCATCTGAAATGCGAATAAGCTTGGCGGCCGCTGCATAGGCATGCTGAAACTTTATAAGGTTCGTCATCTCTTCGTCAAGGGATACGGCCGAAATACTGTCGCGTATCTCACCCATTTTATTAACCATGACCTCACCAAAGGCCCTGCCCCTTGAAATACTTGCAGACTTGATCCCCATGGAACCCACCATGGCATGATAGTAGTCTTCAATGGTCGCATTGACACTCCCTTCAGTATCTCCGTTGCGCCTGTCGCAGGTCCACTGAGCAATATCCATGGCTGTGTACTGCAAATCGGCAATGGCCATGGCGTTTGTATTGTCGCCCGAAGCATACGTTCCATAGAAAGCAGAATCTGCTGTTACATCTATTGTAAAGGTATCATTGGCAACGTAGGTGCCAGGCATAAAGGTAACGCTCACGCCATCAACATCTATGGCTTGGGCCCCACCAGTGGTTAGTATTGGCGCCGACCAGGCCCCACCGTCTTTTCTCCATTGAAATTGAGCCACACCCACGGCTCCACCTGTAGAAATCTGAATTTCATACGTTGCATCCGCTGTACCTGTGTAGTGGCCGCTGGTTACGATGGTCCCGGTCCCTGTAGGGTCATTGCTGCTGTTCGCCACTGCAGGGCCCACATTATTTATTACCTGTGCTGCGGTTATGTAATTCTTGTTAGAATCGATCTTGTCGTTTACCTCGATGCTACCCGCTGTTGTGCCCGCGAAAAAAGTATTGATCCCAAGGGCAGCCAGCACATTGCTTGTATCATCGGAAAAAGCAAATGTGTAACCATTAGAAGCGCTAATCTGTATTTTGCCGTCAATGGTTGTTGCAGTAATATTGGGATCAATGGCGTCAATAGCGGTCACAATGTCATCAATAGAGGTTACGCTGGCATCAATCGTCAGGGTTGTATCGCTGTCATAATCCCCGTTTGAATCATAAAGCCACAACCTGAAACCGCCATCAATGATTTCACTGGCAAAACCGAGCCCGGATGAATCAAGTGCAGCGCTTGTACTTGAAGCCTGATAGGTTCCCGTGACGGAACTAAAGCCCTCCAGCCCCACCCCTTGGCTGTGCTGCTGGTTGACAGTCCATACGAATTCCTTAACCAAGGCGTCCAAATCCTTTTTGTACTTTGCGATGACCTCCTCGCGCATATCAAGCCATCCACCCAGCTTCCCGTTGCTGATATAGTCCGTCAGGTCAACCGTAGCCCCACCCGAACCCTGCCATTCAACCCGACGGCCATCATCTCCACCCAATGCCAGATCATAGCTGTCGTTGCCGTGAACCAGGATCGTACCCTTGGCCGCAACAACAGTCAGTGAGCCATTGCTTTGCTCAAATGTTTTGATATCAGTGTATTCGGAAAGCTCCGAAACCAATACGTTACGTTGGTCCCTTAGGTCATTGGCTGTACTAGTGACTTCCATCCCAACAATGTTGTTATTGATCTGTGCGATTTCATTCGTAATCTCATTAATCCTATTGATCCCTGCACTGATGGCGTTGGTCAAGTCTGTCTCAAGCTGTATCAAATCAGTATTTAGGGCCTTAAATTGATCCGACAGCAAGACACTGTGCTCGTAGAGTGCCACCCGTTCTGACCCCCCCGAGGGGTTAATTGCCACATCGTGCCATGTGTTCCAAAAATCTGCCATCAAGGCGCTGATGCTACTGTCTGAGTTCTCGTTAAACAGTCCCTCTAAGACCTGCATGTAATTTTCCATCTCTTTAAAGGAAAACATGCTCGATTTTTGCTCCATGAGTTGGTTTTCAATAAATTGATCGGTGGCTCGCACGACCTGCGTTGTATCCACACCGCGACCAAGGAGCACCCCGCCATAAGGGGCAGGCTCTTTCGCCTCATGGACAGCACGCTGTCTGGAATAACCTGGCGTATTCACGTTGGCAATGTTGTGGCCGACGACATCAAGGCCATACTGTTGAGCCGCCACCGCATCTTTAGCAATACTCAATACCAATCCCAGACCAGACATAATTACACCTCTTTGTGCAGTAACAGGTTTGTGTGACCTTTGCTGGTTAAAGATCGAGCATGATTGTAAACAGGCTTTGGTTGATCGGCACCCGCTATGATTCCAATGAGTTCATCCAGGAAACGAACGCTTTCTTCAATAAAAAGCTTATTTTCCTGGCTGCGCTGATGGATTTCCCCTTTCAAGCTTACCAGAGACAGATAAGCCTTCTTGAACCGGCCCCGGTGCTCACGGGGAATAAGCGACAACACATTGGCAAGGCGAAACAAAGAGACATTCATACCGTGATCTATCGAGGCTTCGGACAGGACTTCGAGGATCCTTTTGCGCACGGCTTCGATGCGAGATACGAGGGCCTGTTTTTCATCGGATATCTCCCATAGCCCGTCAATATCTGTTTTAATCAGGCTGCTGCGCTCCCGTTTCAAGCATTCTACAAGGTCTTGATACAGCAAGATTTTTTCATAGAAGAGATTTTCAAGGGTCTGAATTGCTGCTTGCATAGAAATTCTCCTGTCCTGGTTCCATATACATTTCTTATCGGATGAAACGATGATTCGCTAAAGACAAATTGCCAACCCTCTCTGCAATTGGTCGGTCATTAACCACTTGACCATTTTTCCATTCGACCACTATTTAGTGCTCCCTTTCAATTGATCGTAAAGCAATCTCCCAAGTCCGACCCCTCTCCCCCTTGCAATATGGTCGGACATGGCCTGGTCTGTCATTGACCTATAAACTTCACTTCCGTGGGTGTTATTAAAAAGGCCACTTTTGGGAATGGACTTCCGCATGGACTTAAACATGTAGTAGATGAAAATCGATTCAAAATCAGCACAGGCCTGCTTGAGCCTGGCGTCTTTCATGGCTGTCTGTGCTGAAGCCACAGGGGTTTTTGAATGTATGTCGGTCATTATGTCAGCCATTTGTCATTTGTCATTTGTCATTTGTCATTCGTACTTACTGCCTACTCCCTACTCCCTACTGACCACTGACTAAATAATCTCCAGCTCCGCCTGAAGCGCCCCAGCGGCCTTTATCGCTTGAAGAATGGTAATCAGGTCCCTTGGTGAAACCCCAATGGCATTCAGGGCACGCACCAGTTCGCCAATAGTGCTACTACCCGGAACCAGAAGGAGTCTGTTCTTTTCCTCTGCGATCGTTACGTCAGTCTCCGGCGATACAACAGTCTGTCCGCCCGGGGCCATAACAGGACCATTCTCAAGTCCAAACTGAGCTGCAGAACCACCAGGCGGGGATGGCGCAAAAGGTGAAGGTTGTGACACCCTTGTGCGCTCTTTTATCTGGATACTCAAATTGCCGTGGGCCACCGCCACCGTAGAAATCCTCACTTTTTCACCAATGACCACCGTTCCTGTCTTCTCGTTCAAAACGACCTTGGCAACAGTATCCGGTATGACCTCAAGATTTTCAACGGTTGCAATTAGCTGCACAACATGATCCTGAAAATCTGCTGGTATGGAAAGCTTAAGGGTCCCGGAGTCCGTCGTGGTCGCCAACACCTGGCCCAACTTTTCATTGATGGCATTGCGAACCCTGACGGCCGTTGTAAAATCAGGATTATTCAAAGTAATAATGAGCTCCTGTTTATCTTGCACGGAAACCGGGATTTCCCGCTCAATCGTGGCACCCCTTGAAATTCTGCCCACAGTCGGATGGTTCTTGGTCACACCGCCCCCTGCGGCCCCTCCTGCAGCAAACCCGCCTACAGAGATCGGCCCCTGGGCCAGGGCATAGACCTTTCGGTCCACACCGCGCAAAGGTGTCAAGAGTAGCGTCCCTCCCTGTAAGCTCTTGGCATCTCCTATGGAAGATACGACCGCATCGATCTTGTTTCCTATCCTTGCAAACGGCGGGATACTGGCTGTCACCATGACAGCTGCAACATTCTTAACCGACACATCGGCTTCATCCACGTGAATGCCCAACCGCTCAAGCATATTGACAAGCGACTGAACGGTAAAACCGGTTCCTGCCTTGTCTCCAGTGCCGTTCAGTCCCACCACGAGGCCATATCCAATAAGCTGGTTAGGCCTTATACCTTTAATGGCAGCTAAATCCTTGATTCTAACAGCCAATGCTTCGGCAGATAAAAACAGCAGTAGCATTAAGACGATGAAAGTCGCCGTCATCGGTCTGCATATTATTCTCATCATTTTACCTCCGCTTGTCATTGGTCACTTGTCATTGGTCATTGGTTATATTTTTCGGTTCACACTTTTGCATTGATAAGTCACTTCTTACTAATGACTAATGACCAGTGACCACTTGACTAAAACGGCCACACATGGTCAAGGATTCGCATCAGCCAACCCGGCCTCTGTTTGTCGGCAATCACGCCTTTGCCCGAATATTCTATCCTGGCATCAGCAATATAGGTTGACTCAATCACATTGGCCGGGTCAATATCCTCCGGACGTATAATGCCAGAGATCGTAATGTACTGGGTCTCGTTGTTTACCTTAATCTCGCGTTTGCCCGATATCCGAAGATTCCCGTTGGGCAATACCTGATAAACTTGTGCTGTAATCGAGGCGACCACGGTTCCACTTCGATCGCTGGAGCCTTTACCGCTAAAGCTTGGTTTAAAGTTGGCTTTGAACATGCTTGTCCGGTCAAATCGGGATGTGGAGCCACCAGGAATCCCCTTCTTGTTCTTTTCCTCCAGGGCCTTCATATAGCCCAAAAGGTCTGTAAGGCCGGCCTCAATACTTGAATCGCGGCTGGTTTTGGTATTCGCGTCCAACTTGGCGCTTGGCGTCTCGGAAATCGTTACAGTGACCAAATCACCAACCGCCCTGGCCCTCATATCCACAAAGAGCTTGGTGTTACCACTATCGACCCACAATGACCCCTCACTGGGTTCAGGGAGGGCGTAGGTGTTCAACTGAGAGCCCTGGATATCGCCACCGGGAGCTTGAGGCGCCTGAACCGAGGCCTTACCCGCCATGGTGGTACATCCTGCCAGACTCGCCATTCCTATAACCGCAAGACAAACGATGCTAAAGATGTTAGATCTTATCACCACTTCTCACACTCCTTAGAATTCAACCCTCACGGTTGAAGCATTAATGATGCGTGCAATGATCTGTTTTTGACTCATACAGTTTTTGACACGGATCTGATCCCCAATACCCCCCTTGGCTTGGGCAATACCCAAGGTTGTCACCAAAAGGGTGGGTGATTCACCCATGATGATCACTTTATCACCCCTTTTTATCAGGGGCGGGTCCTCCACCATGTTGGCCAATAGCGCGGTATCTGTTTTTAAAGATTGTTTGAGTCTTTTTCCCACAACCGCCTCCATGCTTGTCAGGACGTTGAATGGCAGCCTAGAAATATTTCTCTGCTTCATGCAAAGATCCTCTTCGGTTATAATGCTGTTACGCCTGAGCGAACGGCTTGTACAGACAACATCTTCAAATCTATCCACCCACCCTGACAGGACCATCCGCTGCTCGATCTTGCCGTCCACCCGAACGATAGCAGTCAGGCTCACATATCCCAACAGCCTTCCGTCACCCTGGCGCACAAGCTCAATGCTCATCTTGCCCTCGGGAAATTGGCCATTGCCAACGACTTTAAAGCGGCTGACCCTAAAATTTGCTTCACGTCCTTTAAGCTGCTTGGCAATATAGTTATTGTAAAGTTCCTGAAGGTCTTTTTCCTGAATAGATTGCCAGGTCCGGTTAACCCTGACAGACTCCGGTACATGCAAGGCGGTATTCACTGGCAACCACCTTTTTGAACGAATCTTGGATTCAATCCATGTCCCCCTTATGGTCTTGTACCTGCCCGGCTGTGGGCTATAGCCCAGATAGATCGCACCGAGTCGCTCCTTCAGGCGGGTTGGGCCCTCTATACTGGCAATGTCTTTTAAGTAGACCTTTTCGCCTTTGATCCAGGCCTCTCCCTTGATCTTGATGCACGTCCGGACATCAGCCCAGGCTTCACAAAAGCCCAATCCTGCTGAAATAGTAATGACTGTGGCCAATATGACTATAAGAGATGCTGGCCATCGTGCAATTTTGCATTTTGCATTTTGCATTTTGCATTCTCCATTCGTCATTGGGTCATTTGCGCTATGCGCTATGCCCTTTGTCGCCATGCGCTTTCCAACTACCGTTTGATATTGTTGGCCATCTGGAGCATATTATCAGCCGTCTGAATGGCCTTGGAGTTTACTTCATAAGCCCGCTGGGCGATAATCATCGAGACCATCTCCTCGACGACATTCACATTGGACATTTCTAAATAGCCCTGTGCAAGGGTGCCAACACCGTCTGAACCCGGTGTGCCTTCGGTGGCTTCTCCAGAAGCGGCCGTAGGCCGGTAAAGGTTTCGTCCCATGCTGTGGAGGCCTGCTGGGTTTGGAAATGTGTACAGCTTGATATCCGTTTCAAGCACTGGTGTCTCCTTATCCTGTCCCCAGGCCACCAGTCTTCCCGCAGAATCAATAGAAATAGAAACCGCATTCGACGGGATTGTGATCTCAGGCTGGAGCCTGTCACCGGCCGGGGTACAGATATAACCCTCGCTGTCGATTTTGAAACCACCGGAGCGGGTATAAACTTCTTCATCATTGCTCACAACCTTGAAAAAACCTTTCCCTTCGATTGCCAGATCAAGTTCATTGCCCGTTTGGTTATAATCCCCTTGCGAGAACATCTTCTGTATGCCCATCGCCTTTGCGCCCATCCCAATCTGAATACCCGTTGGAAGTTGGTTGCCCGCAGCAGTTGTAGCACCTGCAGTACGAAGTGTCTGGTACATAAGATCCTGAAAATCGGCACGACTCTTTTTAAAACCCGTGGTATTCACATTGGATAGGTTGTTTGCAATAATATCAACGTTTAATTGCTGAGCAGCCATGCCTGAAGCAGCTGTCCATAATCCCCTTAACATCTTCTCACCTCTCTATTCCGTTACTTGTGAAATTCGCGTTTTTTCTGGCAGAAAATCTTTTGCCGTATTCAACTTGGAGTGAGCTAAAGTGCCTAAAGTGTCTAAAGTGAGCTAAAGCCCGCCCTGGTGCGATTCGTTCATATATTGATCTGGGCTATGCATCATTACACACTTGACTTTTTGAGCATAAACTATTGGTGATCGGTCTGGGCCAGGGTTAATGTGCACGCCTTCGGCGTGGTCAGTTTTAAAAATAGGTTGCGCTGAAAGCGCATTCCTTAACTTTAGGCACTTTCAACTTTAGTTCACTTTAGGCACTTTTTTCTATTGCACTCGCCCTACCTCATTGACTGATTTGTGGCTCGTCTCGTCAAATGTCTGCAGAATCCTTTGATAAGCCTCATAAGTCCGGAGGGTTTCGATCATCTTGGTCATCTCTTCCACAACCCCCACATTTGACCTTTCAAGATATCCCTGCCGGAAAAAAACCTTTTCCGGCGTTATAATTTCCTTCTGATTTCCCTGATAAATGTAATAGGATAGGCCCTCTTTCTGGAGTAGCTCCGGTCGAACAAACGTGGCAGCGGATAAGGTGTCCACCACTGTTTCATCCACTGTTACTTGCCCTCTGGTATTGATGACGATATCGTTGCCCTGTATGAAAATGACCCCATTTTCGCCCAACACTGGATCGCCGTTTTGTGTGACCAGGATCCTATCGGCATTCAGACAAAAGCTGCCATTTCGCGTATATCGTATGCCGTTAGGCGTTTTGACTTTAAAGAACCCATCCCCTTCTAACGCGAGATCGAGTGGATTGCCCGTATAGCTCATATTTCCTTGACTCAGGTCGGCCCTAACATGTTCTTGAAGAAACTCGTCAAAAGAGAGCTTGTCCTTTTTGAACCCAGGGGTATCTACGTTGGCAAGATTATTGGTAATAATATCAAACCTGAGTGCCTGAATGCGACTGCCTCTAATAGCCTGATAAACGCCCAGTTGCAATTTGCTTCGCCCTCCTTTTTGCTATCATCCCATTGCAACGAAGATGCCAAGGCCATTAGACAAACAACGATCCAGTGCATTTGATCCTCATGGGAGTTGAAACCTCACTCGAGGCTGCTCTGATAGGAGGGGGGGGTAAAACAAGGCCGCGAAGTGGATAAGATGGGCAAAGTCATGTGATTACGAAATGTTATATGTCATTTCGTCTCGTCCTCAACCATCATTGAAAAATGAAAACCGTAAAAGTCAAAACGATTTTTTTCAATACAGCTTGCTCTTTCAGACTTGTATTTTGGATTTTTTAACGGAAACGGTTAGGCATAGCTTGCAGGATCAGGGAAAAATCTTCCTACTTGAGCCCTTTTTCCGATTCAGGTTATAGACAAAGGCAAGGAGTTCCGCTATGATGACATAGAGCTCGGGGGGTATTTCTTCTTCAAGATCAAGCCTCGATAACACCTCAACAAGGTCTGGATCATCCTTGACAGGGATGCCATGTTTGCGGGCGATCTCAATGATCTTCTCAGCGATTTTTCCGGTGCCCTTTGCAGTAACTTTTGGGGCATTGTCCTCCCCTGGTCTGTATTTCAGGCCGACTGCTTTTTTTTGTTTTCTGGGCATTTTCAAGTCCTGTGAAGCCCGTTAAGGTCGTTGAGCCCATTAGGCAGAGAACAAACCGCGAAATGGAAGCTTCCTGCCTTTGCACCCGGCTGGTTAAACCGGCTCTTTTATACAACCAGATTGATCTCGTGTTCTTCAGAATCGAAAAGCTCTTCAACCAAAGAGGTCTGAGTCAAAATATTGGCCTCCTGCAAGTGGCACGTAATCTCCTGCATATAAAAACCGTGTCTTTCAAGTTGGTTTTTGAGCAAATCCGTGTAATGATTAAAAAGGGTCTGAATCTCCTTTTCGCACACCCAAAAAGTAATTCTAATCGCTTTTTGAAAAACTGAGACATCTGCACGGACTGGCCCAAGGCAGGACATCTGTAAGAAAAGAGAAGCCCGGAGCACCTTGTCCCGGTCCCTGTCAGCGCCTTCATCGTCCCCTTTTTTCGGGAGGTTGATCAAGAGTTGTCCCCAAAAAAACTCATTATTGAGTTGTATGGGGATCGTAAAAAAAAGCTTCCCTTTCTCTTCCAGCCCGAATACATTCAACAATTGAAACTGTTCCAGGCCATCAACAAATCTGCTCATGGCTTTGGCGGAAACCAATTTATCTACCATCCCGTCTGCCAAGGATTTTAATGCCAAACCTTTCAAGTCCTGTTGTAAAAGGGCCTCTATATGATCCGTCTGAAAATGAGAAAGCAGGAAGGACCTGAGTTTATGTTCCCAAATCATCCCGGAGCCATTTATAAATGACTTAAGGAAATGCCCATGAGGCATCTTAGAGGGAAGTGAAATACGGTTGATCAAAGTCCACAATCGAGACAGTATGTCAGGCAACTCAGACACATCTGATTCTTTCAAAGACCGGTTCAACGAAGCCAATATGTTGATTAAGATCTTGTAAGGAGATTCACGGAAAGCGGTCCCTGGCAACAGCCGATTTATCCCATCTTGGTCACCCGTTCGTAGTTCGACCAGTTTCAGCACACACTCCGGCTTTACCTGTTCGACCTTGAAAAAAGCAATCTGACCTGCCCGCAGCGGCACCAATGTCCGGGCCTTGACTTGCTCCCGCCCAAAGAGGAGTAAGGCATGATGTGGGGGAATCGGTCTTATGACCCTCCCCTCAACAATCTGGTCTTTGTTAAATGGTAGGCTCTTGCCCGGGCCGGACCTGTCCTGCAAGCTGAGCCTGGAAGGTAGAATCAAGATATCGTCAAGCTCAATAAGCATTTAGCCATTCTTCTCCAGCTCCATGAATTTTCTTTTCAATTCGAGCACCAGCATCACCTCTCCTTCTGAAATCCCCATGCGGTTTGCTATCTCCTGTGAACCGAGCCCTTTCTCTGCAAGAGCTATGATCTCCTGCTGTAAGTCATACACATGTCTCTGGGGGGTATTTTTACCCATCGACTCTTTGCCATGAGAAGCAAGGCAAACATCGGCCCGATTAAGTAACAAGTTCAAACTGATAATGCGACTGTCGAGGTGCTCATTCAATTTTCTGACAAGACGCTGTTTCTCCTTTAACTGGGTCTCAAATTGCATAGAAATCCTTTCAGCCTCTTTCAGTAATGGCTCCAGGATCTGGGGTAGCAGCTCTACGTCAGATGACGCCGGCATAGCTCTGGCAGCCTTAAGCTGCCTCATAAGAATAATAAAAAGGATGATCAAAAGCAGGTCAACCACGACCAACATGATCATCCAAAATTCTAAAGCTGTTGACCACATCATGCACTTAGCCCCGACTCGACCCAGGAACTGCGTCAAATGACCACATCCACCAGGCCACCCCGAACTTCTGAACCCTTTTCCTTCTTACGCTTTTTCCCGGAATCCGTGTGTTGTTCCTCGGTTCCTGGGCCGCCTTTTCCCCCATCATCACGAACTCGGCCTTTGTCGGAACTGGCAAATTCCTCCTCACCCGTCTCTTTCTTTTTTTCCTTTTCCTTTTGATCCCGGGCCAATGCAAGCTTCTTTAGTTCAAGGCTCTGATGTTTGACGTTGTGCACCCCTTTGATCGCATTGCCTTGCCCTGACGAAACGTTTATGTCCCCTGTGCTTGGCACTTCTTCCCTTTCCACCAACAAAGCAAAATCCCATTGCTATGCCATCAGATCACCAAGAATTCGGTAAAATAGACCTGATCTACGGTCCCGGTGACCAGCAGGCCATTAAGCGCATCAATCACATCTTGTTTCAACTGGCTCTTGGAGATCATTTTGGAACTGCTGGCCTTAACCGCCTTGTTTAAAACCGTGTAAATGGCCCCCCTGAAAAAGGTCTTTTTTTCCAGTATCTCCTTATATACATTTCTATTCGACAGTTTAACCGAAATACTTAACGATAAATAGGCCTGATCGACATCCTCAGGAAATAGGACCAAAAAGGGGGAAAGATCCAAAATCGCCCCAATAGGGGCCCGGTAGACCCGCTTGGAAGTGACCCTTTGGGCGTGGGTAGAAGGGGCCTTTTCGCTTTCCGATAGATGGATACGCCATCCCTTCAATCCGTAAGCCACGAGTAATATAAATAATACAAAAATAAGACTCCCAATGACGTTTCGGCGTTTCCGAAACCACCATCGTTCAGGTTGGAGGCTGGCTTCAATGGCTGTATCTGAAGGGGAATCAACAGACCCTTCAGCCGTATCTTCTGCCTCTGAAACCCCAGGGTCTTCCGCTCCGACTTCAATACCAGTGGCCTCCCTCGACTCGACGCCACCTTCCCCTTGAAGCCCGGTGCTGGCCACTTGATCGACTTCCGCGCCAGGTGCCGATGAAACCCCAGTCTTTATATCTTCGCCTGTGTCAGATTCAGACTTATCTTTGGTTTGGCTTTTCACCTTGGGCCTTTCTCCAGAATCAATCTCATTGTTCAGATGTTGTGCCATGCGCTGGCGCCTCAAATGTAATCGCTTATGCCTCGAAATATGACTTGAGTTTTGTACGCAATTTTATAATGGCCTGGGTATGAAGCTGGGAAATTCTCGATTCAGTAAGCCCCATAACCTCTCCGATCTCTCTTAATGTCAACTCATTATAATAGTATAGTGAAACCACCATCTGCTCCTTTTTGGACAGAGCCTTAATCCCATTGGCAATGACCTGCTTGAGCTCCCGGCCCATTACGAAGTCACCAGGGTCATGATCTCCTCGTATTAAGCTTTCGTAAGATTTCTTAGATTCAGAATTATCTTTATGGCTGCCTATACACTTATCAAGGCTCAACAGCTCAACACCCCGGGCCTTATCAAGCATCTCATAGTAAGTGCCCAAATCAATACCCATTTGTGCAGCTATCTCTGAATCATCGGCCGGCCTGCCCAGTTTTCGTTCAACCGCCATGATGGCCCGTTCCACCTCATGAACCTTTTTTCTGACTGACCGAGGAATCCAATCCATGCTCCTGAGTTCGTCTAAGATTGCCCCCTTAATCCTGAATTCTGCATATGTCTTGAACTGAACCTCCTTACGGGCATCAAACTTTTCAATAGCGTCCAATAACCCCATGATCCCTGCGCTTATCAAATCGTCTATAGATACACTGGGGGGAAGGCGTATAGCCATCCGGCTTGCCAAGAATTTTACCAAAGGGGCATACTTGGCAATCAACGCACCCCGCTCGGCTTCATCCATCGTCCTTGGCCGCTCGCTGGTCTTGCCGTAGTTGCCCTTTGCTTGAACTCTACGCATTGTACAAAGCTCGTAAAGTGATTAAGTAGTTAAGTAGTTAACTCCTTAACCATTTCCCAAACTCAGTGACAGGTCATGAGTTTTTTCCAGAAAAACTTTATATTCCCATCAGATGGTGTATTTGCCGAACAGGCCAACAATCGCTGAGCCAACTCACAAAAGCCCTTACTTGACTTACTTTCCGGGTAACACTGCATCACAGTGCATTGTTGCCTTACAGCCCTTTGGAAATTGTCATCTCTGGGTATGAATCCAATATATTCTAAGGATATATCACTCAAAAAGCGCACAACAGCGTTACTCAAGTTCCTGAAAACCGATTTAGCTTCCTCTGCATGGTTCACCATGTTGACAAGTAGTTTGAAACTCCTGGTACCATGTTGGGTAAACATAACCTTCATCAAGGCATAGGCGTCTGTAATAGAACTCGGCTCGCATGTGGCCACCACAATTCGTTCCTGTGCTGCCAAGTTAAAATAGATGATGTTCGAAGAAATACCTGCGCCGGTGTCGATCAGGAAGATATCAAAATCTTCATTTAATGAATCAAACTCGTTAAGCAGATTAAGTTTCTGCCCGTCTGTCAAATGGACCAATTCCTGCAATCCAGAACCCGCAGGAATGATACGAATTTCTTCAGGACCTTCAACGATAACCTCTGAAAGATCCTTTTCACCGCTGATCACATGTTTGATGTTATAGGCAGGATTAAGGCTAAAAATAATATCAATATTTGCCAGTCCCAAATCTCCGTCTAAGATTAGAACACGCTTTCCAAGTCTTCTAAATGCTAGGGCCAAGTTTCCAACGATATTGGTCTTTCCTACACCCCCTTTGCCGCTCGTAACAGCCAGAACGCGGGGAAATGAGGACCCCACGGCGTATTTTTTGACCCCGCCTTTGACCCCGTTCATGTCATAAGCCTTCTTCCTGACCAACTGTCTTAAACCGTTTGCCTGATCCATTTTAAGATTCTCCCTAATTAAATAATAAGCGCAATATGCCTGTTTTGGTTGCCTTGAAAATGTCCTCTGGGACCCTCTGGCCTGTCGTAATAAACGAAATCGGCATCCCTAATTTGAGAAGCTGGTTTATAATTACCCCTCGAGCCCGTGTCTCATCGGTCTTGGTAAAGATATAACTACTAAAATTTAACCGGCCGAAATTCTTGGCCGCGCATTCCATTTCCAATTCATTGGTGACCGTGCTGAGCACCAAATGAGTGCGAATCGGAAAGTCATGCCCGATCAATTCTCTCAATGTATCTATCCGTTCCAGATCGTAGTGGCCATGTCCAGCGGTATCGATGAGTATGACATCCTTGTCTTTCATGCGACTTAGGGCAAATTCCAATTCAGCACGCTTGAAGGCTGCAAAGCAGGGAATACCCAAGATTCCCGCATAGGTCTTAAGGTGATCTATGGCTGCTATTCTATAGTTATCAATAGAAATAAACCCTACGCTCTTTTTCTGTTTCAGACTCAAATTGGCTGCCAGCTTGGCAATCGTGGTCGTCTTCCCAACGCCTGTAGGCCCTATAAGCGCCGAAATCACCTGCCCTTGGCCATAACTAAAGGGATCGGTTACCTCGATGACCTTCGATACCTCTTTGAAGACCCGTTTATGAAGATCCTTAGAGGGTAAATCCCCACTTTCCTCAAATGCGCCCCCTCTTTCCAGAAATAGCTGCGCATAGGGTTCGGCAATGCCACCTCGAATCAGCCTGCCGTACACCTCTATGGCTTCCGGATTCAGCCTAAATCCTTCCATAAGCCTCCCGGAACGGCTCAACAGGAAGATCATTTCCTTGATACTCATCAGCTCTGACCGAAGGGAGCCCAAAAAGCCGGAGGCTCTTTCATCCATTAGGCCCTGTCCAGTAAAAGAATCTGATCGCACAGCCTCCTGGCTTCCACTTGGCATGGCAGCTATTTCAAAAAACGCCTGAGTCCTATATGCAGAAGCCCCACCTTTGCCCCCATGTATTTTGCGGGTAGACAGAATCAGCGCCTCTGGACCAAGCTCCTGCTTGGCGAGATTAACCGCATCATGAATGGTACTGGCCCGGTATCTTCTAACCTGCATATCCCAAACCCACCTTCCCTAAGGATTTAAACCGGATGTTGTTTGGAAGCTCAGTGTGTGAAAGTACCATTAATGACGGCGCAAATTGCTCCACCATCCTTCTAAGATGTCTTCGAAGGGCAGGAGAGCAGAGCAGAATCGGTTGAAGATCCATCGTCATAATTTTTTCTATCTGCTTGCTCACTGAGTTCGCGATCGATGTAGCCACCTTGGGCTCCACAGACAGGTATGATCCGTGCTCAGTATGTTTGACGCTATTCAGGAGCACATCCTCAACATCCTGTTCGAGCGTGATCACAGGCAGCACGCTGTCCTCTCCAATGTGAGGAAGGATAATAGCCCTTGCAAGCTTTTGTCTTACGTACTCTGTTAAGACATCTGGGTCCTTGGTAACCGGGGCATAATCGGCCAAGGTCTCAACAATGGTCAGCATATCCCTGATCGATACCCCTTCCCTCAAAAGATTTTGCAATACTTTCTGAATACCGCCCAAAGAAAGCAGCGATGGTGTTAGCTCCTCAACGGCTTTGGGATGGGTCTTAGCAAGATTATCAAGGAGGTTCTGAACCTCCTGACGACCCAACAACTGATCGGAATGACCTCGGATAATCTCGGTTAGGTGTGTTGCTACGATTGCTGCACTATCCACCACCGTGTACCCCGCAAATTTTGCCTCTTCGCGTTTACTTTCAGGGATCCAGATAGCAGACAGGCCGAAGGCAGGTTCCTTCGTTGGAATACCATCAACCTTTTTAACCACATCGCCTGGATCCATGGCCATAAGATGATTTGGCATCAATTCGTACTTGCCTACCTCCACACCCTTAATCAAAATTCGGTATTCAGACGGTTTGAGGTTCAGATTGTCCCTTATATGAATCGGAGGAATGATCAACCCCATCTCCAAGGCAAACTGTCGCCTGATGGATCTGATACGGTCCAGGAGTTCTCCGTTCTGTGCCCTATCCACAAGAGGAATAATGGCGTAGCCCACTTCCAGTTCCATAGGATCAAGTGTAAGAAGATGTTCCACGGGTTCGGAACGTTCTTCTGTTTTTTCTCTTTCGGCTTCCTTGGCAGCTTCTGTAGCCACAACCGCTTGTCTTCTCCTGTCTAAGAGATAGACACTTCCCCCCACGATCACACCAAGCAACATAAAAGGAATATGAGGAAGCCCCGGAATGAGTCCAAATAAAAAGATTATCAGCGAGCCAGTATAACTAGCCCGGACATTCTTGAAAAGCTGTTTGCCGAATTCAATCCCCATACTCGATTCCGAAGCCGCTCGACTCACCACGAGACCGGAAGCGGTCGAGATGATAAGGGCCGGAATCTGGGTAACCAATCCATCACCGACCGTAAGCAGGGTGTAGTTTTGCGCCGCAACCGCAATGGCCATCTTCTTTTGAAGCACCCCAATCACAAAACCTCCGATGATATTGATGAATGTGATGATAATCCCTGCAATGGCATCTCCACGAACAAACTTACTGGCGCCATCCATGGCCCCGTAAAACTCGGACTCCTTTGCAATGACCTCCCGACGCTCCCGGGCCTCACGCTCATCTATAAGCCCGGCATTCAGGTCGGCATCGATGCTCATTTGCTTCCCGGGCATAGCGTCAAGGGTAAAGCGTGCGGCCACCTCAGCAATACGCCCGGCACCCTTCGTGATCACGACAAAGTTGATGATAACCAGGATCATAAAAACAACCAGGCCCACAACGTAATTGCCACCCACAACAAAACTACCAAATGATTTAATGACCTTACCAGCGGCCAATGGACCTTCGTTGCCGTGCAGCAGTATCAACCTTGTTGAGGCCACATTCAAAGAAAGTCTGAACAGTGTGGCAACCAAAAGAACGGATGGAAACACAGAAAAGTCCAAAGGATTGACAGTGTACATGGACATCAGAATAACGATAATGGAAAATGTGATATTCAGGGCCAGCAGAAAGTCGAGCAGAAAGGGCGGCAATGGTATGACCATGACCAACAGAATAGCTATCACACCGATCACCATCATGAAATCGCTGCCATTTGCAAAAAGGGCATCCCTTAAAGTCCCCTGTGTTGTCGTAGCCATAACGAAACCTCAGTTATGCGTCAAATGGTTGAATAGTCATTGGTCATTGGTTAATCTTGCACTTATACGGCTTTGCCTTTTATCCGGTACACATACGCCAAGACCTCAGCCACTGCCTGATATAGCATGGTTGGGATCTCATTGCCGATGTCAACCATCTTATAAAGATTTTGAGCCAACCACCTGTTTTCTACGATCGGGATGTCGTATCCTTCAGCGAGTGCCTTAATCTTCTCAGCCACCGCACCTGCCCCCTTGGCTAGAACTTTCGGGGCACTCATCTCAGTACTGTCATACCGAATTGCTATCGCCAGATGGACAGGGTTGGTTACGATGACATCCGCCTTCGGGACCTCCTGCATCACGCGTCTTTTGGCCATCTCGAACTGAACCTTCTTGATCCTTGACTTAACGAGTGGGTCTCCTTCGGTTCGCTTAAATTCTTCTTTGACCTCCTGTTTTGTCATCTTCAACTGCTTCTCAAACTGCCACTTTTGAAAGGCATAATCGAGGATAGCCAGAGCGAGCATCGCCAAGGACACCTTAATGAAAATCTTAAATGCAATTTTCAAGATGTATAATAAAATGGCCTGGACTCCTGTATCAGCAAGCGATGGTAGGCGATCCATCTCCCCTTTGACCGTCATGTAGGCAATCACACCAACGAGGGTAAGCTTTGCCAAGGATTTGAACAGTTCCACGAGCGTCCGTAAGGAAAAGAGTTGTTGTATCCCTTTGATGGGGCTTATTTTTGAAAGCTTTGGCGTGATCGCCTCCCATGAAAGCAGCCAACCTACTTGTAAGACATTCGACAGGACTGCCATGACAAACACTGCAATCATCACTGGCAAGACGATAACGATGAAGCGATCAATCACAATATTGCCGAATGCCAAAAAGTCCGGCAGGCTGAGATTCGGGGTCGCTATCATGGAAAAGGTATCCCACATAAGGAATTTTATGTGGCTATACATATAGGCCCCGAACAAATACAGCGTTGAAAGGCCGGCCAGAAGCACAGCGACCGATGGTAGCTCGCGGCTGCTGGCGACCTGACCCTTTTTTCTCGCCTCAGAGCGTTTCCTAGGGGTTGCCTGTTCGGTTTTTTCTTGAAAATCACCCTCAGCCAAGGTGTTATCTCCTTATCAAGTTAGTTTATAACTGAAAGTTCAGGGGCAAAACGGAAACCCTAAAGCATCAAGTTCATGATGGTTCTCAACATACCTTCAAATTCCGCAACATAGTGTCTCATAAAGTAGAGCAGTGCCTCCAAACAGAAGCCAAAGAAGAATAGGCCTATCACGATCTTCACGGGAAAGGCCGCAATCAGAACATTCATCTGCGGCACCACCTTTGCGACAATCCCAAAAGCCGCACTCGTCATGAGAAGAGCGGCAATGGCGGGCGCTCCGATTTTGACGGCCATGGTAAACATGTCCCCAGAAAGTTCCAACATCTTATGAAAAAGCCCATCACTAAGCCCCAGAGAGCCCACCTCAACCACGGCAAAGCTTTCAACCAGGGTATTCAGCACAACGTGGTGGCCATTGAGGAGGAGAAAAATTAAAACAGCAACCCAGTAACCTATCTGGGCAAGAATAGGACCTTGGCCACCCGACTCGGGATCGAGAACATTAGCAATGGCAAATCCCATTTGAAATCCCACGAGCTGTCCCGCCAACTGCACAGTGGTAAAGAGCAACCGAACGGTAAGGGCAATAATCAGCCCGAAGATTAATTCAGAAAGTATCAGGTACACGCCCCCTAACACGGTTTCTGGAAACAGTGTGGGGTCAGGCTGAACAACCGGCAAGAGGATAATACTCATTATCAGGGCAAGCCCTGCCTTAACCAAGTTTGGCCACATACCCGATCCGAAAATAGGAAACACAAACAGGACGATGCTGATCCGAATCAAAATCAGAACAAAAGACTTAAACTGCTCAGGTGAAAAACTTAGAATCTCCATGATTCAATTTTGGAATTCGGATTTGGCGCAGGCTTCACTTCGTATCGGATTTTGGATTTTATTTCCCTTTCTTTGCTTGATGTCTTCATTGATGAAACAATAATACCTAGGCCTAGGGGCCGATAATTTCATCATTCCTGCATTGATGTCAGTTTGGCCGTTCTCTCAAATACCCATTCCGAATTCCCATCCTCCATTACCGAATATAGGTCGGTATCTGTGTAATAATGTTTTGTGAAAAATCGATCAGCTGCTGCAACATCCAGTTTAAGAAAAACAGGAGCCCGAGCAGAACTGCCAGTATTTTGGGAACAAAAGTTAGAGTCATTTCATGAATCTGAGTGGTTGCCATAAAAATACTTACAATCAAGCCTACAATAAGGCCGAGCCCCAGCATTGGCATTGCGACCAGAATGGTCACCTTAATTGCTTCTTGGGCAAACCCAACGACAAACTCTGGTGTCATATCATCCTGTCACAAAACTTCTGACCAAAGAACCAACAATCAGGTACCAACCGTCCACCAGCACGAAAAGCATGAGCTTGAATGGCAGGGATATCATGATCGGTGGAAGCATCATCATCCCCATCGAAAGAAGCACGCTTGCCACCACCATATCTATAATCAAAAACGGCACATACAAAACAAATCCAATAATGAAGGCCGTTTTCAGCTCGCTTATGACAAATGCGGGTATCAAAACGGATGTAGGAACATCCCGCAGTGTGTCCGGCTTGCTTTGCTTGGCCATGTTCACAAAGAGGGCCAGGTCCTTTTTTCGCGTCTGCCTGAACATAAACTGGCGAATGGGATGCATAGCTGCCTCAAGTGCCTCAGTTTCAGATATTTCTTCATTTAGGTAAGGTTTGAGCGCCTTGTCGTTCACCTGCTGCCATACCGGCATCATGATAAAAAAAGTAAGGAACAAAGCCAGACCCACAATGATTTGACTTGGAGGTATCTGATGGGTACCCATCGCATGTTTTAAGAACGAAAAGACCACGGCCAGCCTGGTAAAGGATGTCATTAGAATCAAAATAGCCGGTGCAAGGGAAAGAATAGTCAATAAAGCGACAATCTGAAGCAAGACCGAAACCTGTCCGGGGTTGTCAGATTGCCCCACGCCAACCTGGAGCGAGGGAAGCGGTATGGTTGCAGAAAAAGCAGTCCGAGGAAGTAAGAGCAATAGAGTAACAGGCAAAAGGCAAACAAAAAAAACCAAGATGGTCTTTCCCCTTGAAACATCTTTTCTGTTGTCTGCCATTTTATGATTTACGCATTGCATCTTGCATTTGACCTTATCTGTCTGACCTATCTCGCAATCGGTCTTCCCTTGCCTCTTAGAGACGACGTCAACAACTTTGCGAATAGACCGCCTGCCGCCCCGGTGGCCTCGGGACTTTCGATCCTCTCCAGCGCCTCGGATTTTTCAATCTTAGTCAAGAAAGTAATGTTCTCCGGCGTAATGCCAATCACGATTTTTTCACCCACCACATCAATCAACGCAATACGCTCCTTGGGCGTTACATGATGGAAAGACAGGATCTTGATAAATTGTCCGTGGCCAGAACCATGTTTGAGATAAGAGAATCGCTTTATAAGAAAAAGGACTAGAATCAAAACTGCCACAACAATGCACAACATGGCCAATGTCTTCAGCCCGGTCCCCCAAAGGTCCGGCTGAGACATCACCTGGGATGTTTCTGTTAAACCACCCATAGCAGCATATTCCCCAAGCCCGTTAATTGATAAACGCTGACAGGTTTGGCCCTAGTCAAAAGCTTTGCTTAACCAAGACTCTTAACCCTTTCAGCAGGGCTGACAATATCGGTAAGCCTCACGCCAAACTTTTCGTTAACCACGACAGCTTCACCGCGTGCGAATAGCTTCCCGTTCACAAAGATTTCCATCGGATCACCAGCAGACTTTTTTAGTTCAACAACCGAACCCTGTCCCAATTGAAGCAAATCATTAATAAGCATGCGTGTGCGCCCCAGTTCAACCGAGATCTCCAGTGGAATATCGAGTATAAAATCCAGATCTCGGTCCCCGTCGGTCTCTCCTATGGTCAAAGTGTCTTCAACATTCTCCGGCGTTCCCATGTCTGTCCCGGCATCCTTTTGCTCGGTCATTGTTGCGTCCTTTCCAGTTGTATCGTCCTTGTCTGACATAATGTCTAGCTCCCTAAGCACCTTTGTTCTATCTTAATAGCCTTGTTACCCCTTATAATACCAGCACGTCCTTTGAACTTTGGCACACCTTCAACCTTTGCAACTAAACGCTCATTTACGTCCTGCTCAAGCTGGATCACATCACCAACCTTGAGACCAAGTAGTCCGTGTCCTGTTATCTGTATGGTGCCAAGCTCCACCATGACATTTACCATGCTGTCCTTAATCCGCCCTTGCAGGCGTTTTTTCCAGTTCACATCCACCTCGAACTGATCGCCCTGAAACCCTGATGCACGCAGTTTCTCCCGGATGGGTTCAAAGGTTGAGTAAGGAATGCACAACTTCATGAGGCCTGGTTGGCCATCCAGCTCCACATTGAATTCCGTCACGGTAACCGAATCATTGGGAAGCGCAATGCCGGCAAACTGAGGATTCATCTCTGACCGTACATAGCTCATTGTAACCTCATAAATCGGCCTCCAGGCCTGTGCAAGGTCATCGAAACAGGCCCTCACGACCTTCTGTATCATCCTGTTCTCCAAGGGAGTATACTCACGCCCCTCAATCTTTACATCCTCTGAGGCCTTGCCGCCAAAATAGCATTCAATAAGATTGAAGACCAGCCGAGTCTCTAAGACAAGGAGAGCCTGCCCTCTGAGAGGTTCCATTCGAAAAATATGAAGACTGGTAGGCACTGGAAGCGATTGGTGGAATTTCTCAAACTTGATCATGCCAACTGACTCGACGCTGACATCCACAATCTTCCGCACGATACCGGAAAGGGTCGTCCTGAAAATCTCACAAAACCGCACATTTATCATGTCAAGGGTCGGCATGCGAGCATCAACAACTCGATCCTGATCCATGAAATCATACCGGATGACATCATCCGAACTGACCGGCGTGTCGGTTTCAGTCGCTACCTCTCCCTCTGTTACCCCTTTGAGCAGGCTGTCGACTTCATCTTGTGATAAAATTTGACTCATCAATTACCTCCACACCCTACTGTACAACAAACTCCGTAAAGTAAAGCGTCTGAATGCCGTCACCTGGCAAAAACTGATTAATCCGGGCAATCAACTCGTTTTTCAGCAGAAGCTTTCCTTCTGGTTTGCTGATATCTTCAAAGGATTTACTGGTAAGAATCAACAAAATGGCATCCCGTAATTGCGGTGTGCGTCGAGTCAATTCCTCTTTGATTTCCTCGCTTTTAAACTCAAGCTCGATTCTTGTCTTAAGGTATCGTTTGCCATTCTTGTCGAGCAAATTAACAATAAAGGGCTCCATTCCGTAAATAATTCCGAACTCTTGGCCTTTGGTTTCTGTCGCCTTGTACTCGGCTTCCTCGGTCTGCGACTGGCCGAGAAATCTTTCAGCTAAAAGGAAATGCCATGCTGCAAACCCTCCACCGCCCAAAAACAAGACAACGACCCCAATGATGATCCATTTCTTGATAGACCCTTTGGACTCAGCCTCGGCAGCGTCTGATTTTGGCTCTTTTTTTGACTCCTTGTCTTCCTCTGCCATTTTATCCTCCTAATTATCCTGTGTTCTTTTGATGATAATCTCCACGCGTCTGTTTTTCTGGCGGCCTTCTCTGGTGGTATTTGGAAACCGCGGCCTTAAATCACCGTATCCCCCAACGGCAAGTCGCTCGGGCTCAAGGCCCTTGTTTTCAACAAAATAACTGTGTACACTCAAGGCGCGATAGAGAGAAAGCTCCCAGTTCGAGCGGTAACGACCGCTTCGCATAGGCACGTTGTCTGTATGTCCCATGATAAGTATATCGTTTGAAACACGATCAAGGGCCTCGGCAATCCAGTCAAGTATGGGAAAAACAGCTGCCTTGATCTCGGCTTTCCCCGAATCGAACAGGATTCTTTCTTGAAGGGTTATAACAACGCCCCTTTTATCTCCCGAGATATCAATAATTTCTTTCAGGCGTTCCAGCACCTCATCGTGCTCGGTGTCAACATCCATGGCCAAGATATCTTCCAATGCCTCAGGGTTTTCCACGTAGGTATCCTTTTTCACTTCGATTACTTTTTTGTCACGATCTTTTAAAACTCTTATCATGTTTAGATCAGGAAATTCCATGGGGCCGCCGGCACCTTCGTGCACGATATCTTCTGCCGGGGTCACCTGTTCCATGTCAGAAAACTCCATAGGACCTATGGCACCCCCGAAAACAGTGAAAATGGTTTTTAACGCTTGCGAATCCATTGACGACATTGTTAGAAGCATGACAAAAAAGGTCAAAAGGAGCATGAGCAGGTCCCCGAAGGTCACCATCCATGCAGTAAGATCTACGTCAGATCCACTATCTTTGTCATTGCGCTTTTTCATGGCTATCTGGCTCATCAAACATACGAAATAAAAACCGCTTAAACACAAAAAATCGGGACGGATGTCTCTGATAAATCTGGTTAAGCCTTTTCCCCGATTTATTATCCAGAATAATGTCAATCCGGCGATTCTTGGCCCTTGTCTCTCTTGTTTCGTTGCTTGCAATCGGTTCATACTCTGCACGGCCATAGGCCGTGAGGCGCGCAGGATCGACCTCGCCTAGCATCACAAAAAACTTTAAAACCTCCAGCGCCCTCCAGGCGGAAAACTCCCAATTGGAGTGCAATGACTTGTCATCCGCCGGCCTGCTGTCTGTATGGCCTGTAATCTCAACAGGATGTTTGTCTTGATTAATGATCTCACATAGTTTTTTCAGAAAAACATAGCTCGACGGTTTAATTTTGTAGCTACCCTCATCAAAAATCACCTGTTCCTGTATACTGATGACATTTCCTTTTGGACTTGTCCGGATGGAAACCAGTCCAGACATTGATCTATCTAAGCCGAATATTTCCGCGACATCCTCCTTACGGAGCACCATCGGGGACTGGGCCGGTGAAATATTTTTTCCTTCACCCTTCATGGGAGAAAGCCCGCCTGGCAAGATCCCAAAGCTTCCTAACAAGGATCCGACTGTCACAATCTTGCGCCTTTCATCAACGACGGCAATTGAATTGAGCACAACAAAAAATGCCAAAAGTATAATAAAAAGTGAGACGGTCAGAACCCTTATTCCACTCTGGTCGGCATCATTCCCTGATTGACGCTTCTTTGATTTCATCATATTGGATACGCTACGCCCTGTAATTGTAAATCGTGTAATCGTGAATCGAAAAACGATCTATCGCAAGGTTGCGCCAAAAAATGCACTTTGTGTCTGAATAACGAATAACAAAAACAAATAACGACACCCCCTACTTAGTCTGTAATTTCCGTTCATTTGGAGGTAAAAACACCACGAGTTTCTGCTCCACAATACGTGGGTTTTCTCCATTTGAAAGACATATCACACCCTCAATGATCATGTCCTTGAGCATGAGTTCCTCGCTGCTGCGGGTTCGGAGCTTTCCAGCTATGGGCAAACATACAATGTTGGCCATGATCGAACCATAAAAGGTGGTTAACAGTGCCACGGCCATAGCCGGTCCGATGGAATTTGGATCACTCAATGTTTGTAACATCTGTACCAACCCGATGAGGGTCCCCACCATGCCGAGGGCCGGAGAAAAAGTCCCCATGGTTGTGAAGATTTCTGCGCCCTTTCGGTGCCGATCCTGTATAAACATAATCTCGGTTTCAAGGATTTCGCGAATCGCCTGCGGCTCCAAGCCATCAATAGAAAGCTGAATCCCTTTCTTTATAAAGTCTTCGTCAACTTTCTTGATGTCAGACTCCAATGATAGGATCCCCTCCCGACGGGCTTTGGTAGAAAAATCTATGAACTGTTTAATAATATCTTTTCCTGACATCCCCTTCTTAAAAAAGGCATTTCGCACAATTTGGAATACGCTCAGTACTTCTTTCAAAGGATAGTTAATCATGGTCGCACCCATGGTCCCGCCAATCACAATCATCAGGGAAGGAACATTAATAAACAGCTTGATGCCCCCACCCATAAAGATAGCCATGATCACAAGACCAAAGGCTGAAACAATCCCCAGAACAGTGGCAATATCCATAGGCTCTTCCCCTAAACAAAATCGCAGAATTTCTTAGCTACAGTCAGAGCAACCTTTGTGCCATGTTGACGGGGTGACCCGTGATCAGTTCAGTGGTCCGTGGTCAGGAGGAGGCGGGTTGTCGTCAATGGCTGGCAGTTTGAAGTAAATATCGTGTAATTTCAGATAGTTTTATGATTCAGGGATAAACAAACTTACACGTTTTAAAAGGAGAGAATTTCTTTGGGAGGCGCACTATGCATGCTTGAGCAAGATACCCCATGTCAAAGTCGGTAGGTAATGTCAATCTGTTGACGCATGGAGAGACAGGTCATTCGCCATTGGGGATTAGGGAAGGTCATTCGGGAATTGAGGAATCCAGGAATTGGGGATTGGGAAAGAGGTGAGATGGGGAAAGTTCCCACTTTCCCCTTTCTCACCTTTGATTGTTGATTATCGCTTCAGGTTGATCAGTTCGGCCAGCATCTGGTCGGTTACCGTAATCACCTTGGAGTTTGCCTGAAAGCCCCGCTGGGTGGTAATCATCTTCACAAATTCATTGGCCAAATCTACGTTTGATTGTTCAAGAGAGTTAGGCGAGATAAGCCCCAAGCCATTGGTTCCAGGCTTGCTGGTGATGGGGTCTCCGCTGAGCCTTGTTGCGCTGAAAAGGTTGCTCCCTTCTTTGTAAAGGCCCTGCATGTTCTGAAACTTGGCCATGGCCACCCTGTAGAGTGGAATCACCTGCCCGTTGGAGTATTGACCTGTAAGAACCCCATCCGTTGCCACAGTGACCGACTGCAGATCACCGGCCCCATAGCCGTTGGCCGACTGAAATGTGGTGGTGGAGGCCGATGAATACTGGGTGGTGGTCAGGGAATCATTCACCCAGCTACTACTCGTAGAGTTATAGCAAGAACCGAAATCGATTTTCACGTCCATGTCGGTGCTGGTACCGCCAAGAAAATCCGCATTAAAGGTGAAGTAGCCGTTGGTCAGGTCAGTGGCTTCGCTTTTTGCGACCCAGCAGTTGGTGTTTCGAACGTCATTGTCGCCATAGCAGGTTACCGTGAAGGTGTCGTTTAAAACAAGCGTGTCGCCTGTAGAACCAAAATCGACCGTCAGCCCCAAGGATCCGATCGCCTGAGCAGATCCGTCCGCACTTATATCCCCAGAATTTCCTTCGCCATCATCCCAATGCACCACGTTTGAACCATCATCTACAGTCCCTGCAGTGGTTACGGTGAAAGTATAAGTGCGTGATTTGGTCCCTGAGGCATAGGTTCCGCCGGAGACCGGGTCTGATGTCCCGCTCCATGTCCCTTTGACCACAGCGTTTATGACCGTCGTCGTGTTTGTCGCATCAAAAGCTGAAAAATCGATATCAGAAATTGACCCGGATGCCTGATTAAAGGTAATGGTGCCTTTGCCCAACATGCCAACACCGGACTGAGTACTATCTATACCCGACCTTTTATCTTCATCAGGATTACAGGTGACGATGTACTCATACGTTGATGTAGCGCTACCCTTATCATAATAGATGGTGATGTCATGGGTGCTTCCCAGAGAATCATAGACCTTGAGGGTCGTTTGATACTCGTACTCGTTGTCACCAATGTATTCATCGTCGCCATCGGCACCATCCCATGCAGAGGCAAGGACTGCCGACTTACTGGTGGCATCAGCATCAAGGTTCGTGATCACGGTTATCTTGTCAGTTTCCTTGGGCGATGATGTAAAGGATTGGAGTTTGATGTCCGTAATCGATCCCACATCTTCACCTGTGTCCTCGTCGAGTGCCCATCCCCGAACAATATAGCCGGCCGGGTTGGTAAAGTAGCCATCTTTGTCAAATCGAAATTCCCCGGATCGGGTATAGTATTCCTCCTCTTCAGCAGAAGGATCTCGAACCACAAAGAAACCCGTTCCACCGATGGCCAGGTCTGTGGTCGAATCCGTGGATTCAAACGAGCCCTGAGCAAAACTGCTGCTAATATCCGCAAGGGATGTACCGCGTCCGACCTGGGCCGTGCCGGCTGTAGTGGCCACGGTCTGGCTCAGGACATCCTGAAAGGTGACCCGGCTTGCCTTAAACCCCACTGTGTTGACGTTGGCGATATTGTCACCGATGACCGTCATGGCATTGCCAAGGGTATTTAGGCCACTGATGCCTGAAAAGAGTGAACTTGATAGTGACATTTTATCTCCCCCCTTTTATCTGGTCATTGGTCATTGGTCACTAGTCATTTGAGTTTGTAATTTTAGGCATTTTAGACACTTTAGGCACTTTAGGCACTTCCTGTTGGTTACTGCCCTGCCACTGTTTTCGTAACCTCTACAATGTTTTCAGGTGTCACCAACTGATCCCCGATCATCAGATAGGGGATACCGCCTTGATAGGTCACACCCGTAACCTCTCCCGTTAAATAAGTGCTGTAAGGAACAATGGCACCTCTTTCATTCCGAGCTTCGATCTCAAAGGTGTAAGTGCCATCCGCCACCTTGTCGCCTGTATTGTCTTTGCCGTCCCAGGCGAGCGCATGCTCACCAGGATCCTGCCAGCCCGGATAGAGCCTTCGGACCTCCATGCCGTCGCTATCGTATATAAAAACGGCCACATCGGCCCGATCCTCCAGGGTATAGGAGCCTGATTCCATTGTGCCATTGCTTACTTGAATCGTATTATCCGTTGTCTTTACTGTCTTCCCGATATAGCCAAGGATATCCCCGTATTCCTGTGAGCGGATCCCTTCTTGAATATTCATCAGGTTCTCGTTTATCGAAAACAACTGTTCAAGGCTGGAGAACTGGGCCAGTTGCGCGGTAAACTCCGTGCTTTCCAGGGGGTTTAAGGGATCTTGATGTTGAAGCTGGGCTACCAGCAGGGTCAGGAATTGATCTCGACCCAAGACATCTTTCGGGCTGGTATAACGTGTCGTCTCATCCTCACTGATATAGGTTGGTCCAAGCGCTGCTATAGACATGGTCTTATCCCTTTCGTTATCTGTCGTTTGTCATTGGTCATTGGTTACTCGTTACTGGTTATTGGCAACTTTGTTCACGCAAACATATCCAATAAGGCATTGCTCCGGATATTGGCCAACGACGCATCCTCCTTGCTGTCCGCCTCACTTGACGAAATAGCAGATGCAGTCGCCGAACTACGCCTCCCGGAGTGTGCATGTTTGAGGTCCCTTTGGGTATGGGCCATAGACTGGTCAAGATTATAGCTAACCTGAATATCTACTCTCTCAAGCTTTACGCCCTGCTGTACCAAGGTGTCTCTGAGTTCATGGATACTGGTTGTCAAGAATTCCTTGACTGAATGAAGTTCAGTGGTTATTCCAATCTTTAGCACGCTATCCTTCATATCCATGTCAATTTGAATGGACCCAAGCTGAGGGGGCTTTAATTGAAGCCTGATGTGATTTTCTCCCCTTTGGAGGGAAAGCGAGATCTGTCTTGCAACCTGGTTAGCCACGTAAACGGGAATGGGCCTGCCTCCCTCCTTCATCACAGGCACCCGATCCATGATCGCCTCTCTGACCCCATGTAGCAAGGTCCCTTTATCCTGATCAACCGCCTTCTTTCCACGTGCCCCTTCTATGGCTTCGACCAGCTTTTCCATTTTAGGGAAGAATGCCTCTTTCTCTTTTTTTGTCTGAAATTCAGCAGTCCCCTTCACCTCAGTTGCTGGCCTTTTTACTTGAAGTGCTGGGTCCTCCCCCTTCCCTATTTGTTTATGTGCCTGATTCGCCTTTAAGTCATCACCGGGGAGGCCCTTAAGTTTACCGCCATAAAGGGGCCGAACACTGGATTTTGTCTCGTCTTGTCCTGAGGCCACCAACACGTTGTCCATGAGACGGTCTACGCGATTTTCGATCTGTGTGTCTGACAGACGGCCGGGCATCATGCTGGCCATCCTTTGTTCGAGTATCTGGATAAATCGTTCCAAAGAGATGGGGCCATTGACATCGCCCGCTTTATTAATCATCCCTATGCGAGCCAGCATGCCCTTTATATCCTCGGCGGCTTTCCCGTCAGCTTTTAGCTGTTTTCCCTCAGGTAAACCCCTGAGAATGCCTTTCAGATTTTGGATCAAACTTTCCAGGTTAACCTGCCCCGCGCGCGCCCTTGCCTGAGCTATTGCCCTGTTTACCTCCTGGACATCCAGGCCGAGGCGGTGCAGTGAAGCTTCTATATAGGCTACGGCCGACACCTCTATGGCAGGATCCGGGGATTTCTTTTTGGACAACGCCTTTAGCTCAGAGAGTTTTTCAAGAAGTTCGGTAACCTTAATCTCAGGCCATGGTTTCCCGTGAAGCAGTTTTTTGAGAAAACTGTTAATCTCTGATTCTGAATATCCTTGCCCCATCAGGAGCTTTTTTAAATCAGGGAAGGCATCGCTGGATAATGACATATCTTTAAGGGGAATACCCAAGGACATTAATCGATTTCTAAAATGCTCAAGCCATCCCCGGTCGGTTCCTCCTGCCTTCGCTCCTTTGCGGGCTGCAGGCGAAAGAAGTCCCCTAGCAGACTTCATCGTCTGTTCCAAGAGCCTTGAAAATAGTCCCCCAGAATTTACCGACCCTGTAGCATTGCCCTGAGACGGTTCAACTTTCAGGTTTTTCAAGATAAGCCCAAGTTTCATCGAATGCAGACTCATGGTTTCCTCATTGTATCGTCCTGTTTTTTGTGACTGCTGCACATCTTGTGAGCAATGAGCATGCCAGAAAAGGTGATTTTATTTATTTTCAATGAATACATCAGGTTGTAAAAATGATGCCCAGCAAGAAGCATTTGGGGCCCTCCTTAAATAGAAAGTTTTTCCATGATTAAGGCTGAGGAGGAAAATATTTCCCATATCCATGCGACCTGAGACAAAAAGGCTTGACTTTCTATAAATACATTTATAATGTAAGTAAAAATAATGCACTAAAATCATGCGGGAGCAGTACTCATCTCTTAAGAGATCTCAAAAGCGCTGGACATTGTGCGCACGGCAAACGCCGTAAGAGAAAAACAGACAACCGTGAGCCTTGCGCCCAAAGCCTTACACCTTTAAAGAGGGGGGGTACCCAGCTATGGAAGTGAATCCCACCAAAAATCTAGCGATTGTTCCTTTTACAAAGAACAGCACATATCTTGCCAAGCCTTATCAAAGGACTGCCATCCCTGGGGACCGATACGAAACTACCTCAGAGAAAAATCCCGAAAATCAGGGGTCCCGACGATTACCCCGGGACATTGCTTCTGAAAAAGGAACCCTGGTGGATATTTATGTTTAGTGCCTACCCTTGTTAGCAAGTGTTCAACCAACAGCCGTCCGCCTTTGGCAAGAACTAGAAACCAACCATCCTCTGATTGTGTGTTGCCATAATGCGTATATAATCCTAGGCACAAATATTGCTCTGTTTCATAAAGTGCCCAAACGAAACGCTACCAACCGAACGCCTGCGCAATATACTCATCCCAGACTGGAAGGGATGGAATGATAATCCTGCTTAGGCTGGCTCTTCGAGCCGACCTCACAACAGGAGGAAAAGCAACAAGGCGTTTTGATAACTTACGAGGGGGAAGAGATCATGAAAAGAATCATTATCCTCTGGCTCTGCGTGGTAGGTATAACGCTTATCTTTTCCGGGCTGGTTTTGGCCATGAACTCATTGGTTGGCCCTGATGACATCAGAAGGATGAAAAGCGCAAAGATCAGTGATAGTGTGATTCAAATGTTGATCGCGGAACAAACCTGTTCCATAACCGGTGAGTCTCTGATAAAACTCAAAAGTGCCGGGGCAAATGACGCGATGCTGAAATCGGTCATTTTGGCAGATCGTTATAAGAACCCCAAGAAAGCTGAGCTGTCCATTGAACAAATAGAGATGTTAAAAAAGGCGGGCTTTTCAGATGAGGTGATCATGCAAATGGTCAATAGCATACCGGTGAAAAGGATAGTCGACGACCATGGACATGAAAGCATTGTATATGGTACACGTCTGGCCCCCGAGCCAGAAACCAGCCTCCCCGCTAAATCGCAGAGCACCTATAATATAAATATTGAGAAGGTAACACAACCGTAAAGGGCATAGCATAGAGCATGCGCAAGACTCAAACTCTATTTGCCCTATGCCCTTTGTGCTACGCACCTTAATCATTGAAATTGGCAAGGCGTTCACTGATCCTGGCCGCCTTTTCAGCCGACACATAGGGAAGTATCTTCCCGACATTTTCCCCTTTCATCTTTGAAAACAATTCTATAATGACCTCCATGTCAAGTTTTTCTATAAGGGCAGCGGCCTTTTTGGGAGCCATGGTCGTATATATCTTGATGAGATGCTTGATCTTATCATTACGAATCGTCTCTTGTGTTTCAAGCTTGCTCTGGATGCTATCCTGAATTTTTGATAGCTGGACAAGCTTTGCCTCAATTTCCTCCTTGAGGGCTGTTAATTGTTTACGCTCACTTTCAAGTTGCCGTCTTTCCATTTCTATCTCAGCACGCCTGCGTTCAAGAATTTTTAAGCTCGCGCTCACGTTTTGGGAATTCAAAGACGGCCGTGATGGAAGAAGGGGATCCTGGTCCGAAGGTCCCTTCGACGTGCCTCGACCGGCATCTTCAGCCAAAGCTGGCCTGCTATCTAACCCAGGCACGGACAACACAGGTCCTTTGATGTACAGGAGCATAGCCCCAAGCACAAGTTTTAAAATCAAAAAGCACAACAGGGTTGCCAGTAGATAAGGTTTTACATGTTTCGTTCTAAAGTTCATGTTTTTTCTGCCAGATTACGGTGGCATGTAAACTGCGTACTGCCTACTGCCTACTGCTTACTGATTTTCTCCGCAGCCCGCTCAGATCATCTGCTGCTTTCTGTTCTGCCCGGTTAATCCATTCCAAATATTTATTATATTCGGTTTGCTTAAGCCACTCTAGGGTTTTCTTCTTTATCGTCTCAGCCTTAACCGCCTCCTGCTTTTGCCTTATCCTAACGCCAATCTCAACCAAGCGTTCACTTTCAGATTCAATCTCGTGGAGCAACCCTTGTAAATAGCCTGTAAAGACCCGATAGCGATCAACTTCAATCCCTTGCGCCTGCTCCCGGTCAAGCTCACGGGCAGTGTTCCGCCGGGCTTGCTTGATCTCCCGAATCCTATTTTTACTTTCAATCAGTGCTTGTTTGTCTCTGGCCAACTCGATCCGGGCAATCCGTTCAAGATACTGTCGATACCGAATCACAGGATCGAGTCTGAACTTAAACCTTTTCATGATCGGGGCCTTGAAGCATCTCCTTTACCCTGTTTATCCCAACGCGAAATGATACTTGCTCGGAAACATCCTGCTTTAAAAAGGCATTGATCTTGTCAATCATACTTTTGGCATAATCTATCTTTGGATCACTTCCATCCACATATGCCCCGATAGCGATGAGGTCCTCGGCATCACTATAGGTCGCCATGATGTCTCTAATCTTCTCGGCAAGTTTTAAGTGCTCAGGGTCCACGACATCTCGCATAACCCTGCTGACGCTCGCAAGCACATCTATGGCCGGATAATGGCCACGATTAGCCAGTTTTCTCGAAAGTACGATATGTCCGTCTACAATAGCTCGTGTAGCATCTCCCACAGGATCGTTTATATCATCCCCTTCGACCAGGACCGTGTAGATACCGGTGATACTTCCCTTGCCCTCAATACTGCCAGCGCGTTCCAGAAGCTTGGGCAGTTGAAAAAAGAATGAAGGTGTATATCCTTTTACGGTGGGCGGCTCTCCTGCGGCCAAACCTACGTCCCTACAAGACATGGCAAACCTTGAGATAGAGTCCATAACTAAAATGACGTCGAGTCCTCGGTCTCTGAAATATTCTGCAATGGTAGTTGCCAGGTAGGCCCCACGCATCCTTATCAACGGAGACACATCCGATGTTGCCGCCACAACAATCGATCTTTTAAGACCCTCCTGGCCGAGATTTTGTTCAACAAAGTCTTTGACCTCACGTCCCCGCTCTCCAATCAGGGCGATGACGCTTACGTCAGCCGTGGTGTGTCGTACTATCATTCCCATCAACACGCTTTTGCCAACACCCGAACCGGCCATAATAGCCATTCGCTGTCCCTTGCCAATCGTTATGAAGGCATTGATCGCACCGATACCTACGTCCGCCACTTCACGGATAGGCCGTCTCTCCATAGGATTCACAACATTGCCATACAGGGGATATCGAACGTTTGAGGGGATTGCTCCCTTCCCATCAATAGGTTCACCCAAACCATTGACCACCCTTCCTAGAAAAGCGTCACCGACTGGGACATAAGGGCGTTCATCAACCAACGTGATCTTACACCCAGGGCTGATGCCTCGCATTTCTCCGTACGGCATCAAAATAATCCTGTGGTTCTTGAAGCCGACAACTTCAGCACGAACCTCCTCTCCGGCCGCATTGTGAATAACGCAAATGCTCCCCACACCCTTCCCCGGACCAAGTCCTTCCACAATCAGTCCAACAACCTTAACGACACGACCTTCAGCCGTTAAGCACTGGCAGGCGTTTACAGCATCTGTATAGTGATTCCAGCGCATGTCGTTATTCATTAGTCGGGAATCGCTATGTTGGTCATTAGTCATTAGTCACTGGTCATTGGTCACTGCCCACTGGTCATGTACAGCCCACTAATGACTAATGACCAGTGACTAATGACCGCTATAACGTTTCACGATTCACCATTTCCGGTTACCACATGCCCTTCTTCAAAGGCCCTCTCAACAGCCCTGGCTATTTTCTCCAGCTGGGTTTCCACGCGGGCATCTACATGACCAAAAGCCGTTTCCATAAAACACCCACCCCGGGAAATGGACGGGTCAGACTTAATCGTGATCGATTTTAACTCCTTAATGCGATCAAAAAAGTCTGGCCTTATTTCTTTCACGTACTCAACGTCTTCGGGATTGACGCTTATGGTTACCTCCATGCGCTCCGCAGCAAGGCTAAAGGCCTCAAGGATGGTTTCCCGAACAATCTGTTTATCCACGGCCACTGCTCCTCGCACAACTTTTTCAGCAATAGCGCGGATCAAACGTAACATCTCCTTTTCATATGTCTCTATGAATGTATGTCTATACGAGGCCATATCGTTGCAGATGCCATGGATTCGATCCAAGACCTTGTCAATCTTCTTGGTCCCCATTTCAAAGCCATCTTTTTCGCCTTGGGAAAAACCTTTTTCGTAGGCCTCACTTTCAATCAAGCTCGCCTTTTTTTTGGCCTCATCTATAATCCCTTCGGCCTTCTCCCGGTCACCAGAAAAGGTCCAAAATTGAAATGCGTCATCTTCGCTGTGGCCGCTATAGGAGGGCTCAAAGGTGCTGGAACGTGTCTTGGCAGTTGAGCCGGCATCGGGCATATCAAAGGATTCCATTTCAAAAATTTCGGATGTCTCATTCCGGGTGCCAGTCTCTGCTTCGGTGTTAGACAAAGATATCCTCCTTCCCCTTTCCTAGTATGATCTTCCCTTCACCTTCAAGTTGCCTGGCAATCCTGATGATTTTCTGCTGGGCTTCTTCGACCTCAGAAATTCTCAGAGGACCCAAAACCTCCATGTCCTCCCGAAGCATCTCACCTGCCCTTTCTGAGAGGTTGGCAAAGATCTTTTCTTTCAATTCTTCAGATGCCGTCCTAAGGGCCACAGCCAGTTGTTGTCTATCCACATGTTTTAAGATCTCCCGCATACCACGATCATCCACTTTTGTGAGATCTTCAAAAATAAACATCAGCTGCCTGATTTGCTCGGCCATGTCTGCATTTTGCTCTTCAATCCACGACAGAATCTGTTCTTCAGTACCCCTCTCTATTTCGTTCAGTATATCGGCAAGGGCCGATACACCTTCAACTTCTTTACCGCCAGAATCGCCCAGGCCCATAACCTCCTTGTGAAGCGCCTGGTCCACCTCGTGGACAACTTCCCTGGGTACCTGCTCAATCTGTCCGATGCGCATTGCAACGCTGGCCTGGATTTGTTCTGGCAAGCCCGCAAGGATCTCAGCAGCTATGCTGGGTTTCAAGTGTGCCAGTATCAGGGCTATGGTCTGAGGATGTTCCCCTTTGATAATGTTAACGGCCATCCCTTTGTCCATATTCTCAAAATAACCAAAGGGTACGTCCTTCCCGCTCTTTTCAAGCTGCCTGTGGATGGCTTTGGCTTGTTCTTTACCTAAGGCACCCTCCACCACATTTTTTAGAAAAGATGCACCTTCCACCAGTAATCGACCATCGCCTTCAATATTCTCAACAAACTCCTCCATAATCTGTGTTAAGGTATATGGGGGAACGTATTGAATTTCTGACATATGGGTGACAAGCTTGCTGATTTCCTCTGGCCCCAATTTCTGAAAAACCTGCGCAGTATATTCTTCCCCCATCATCAAAAGAAATATTGCGGCCTTCTGAGGACCCGTCAATTTTCCCCTTTTTAAGTTGCCCTCTGCCATTATTCCGCCTCACTCAGCCAGCCCTTGAGCACCTGTTGAGCCTTATCAACATTCTTTTGTGCCAGCATCTTGGTCTTCTCCCGGATATCCCTGGCCCCAGGTTCTGGCAGCGCGGCCGACTCCATTTCCTCGTACGATGCGGATAACTGTTTTGGGACCCCGACCGATGTCCCCACCCCCTTGACCGATCTTAAAAGTGGCCGCACCACAAAAAGAACGACCATAAGCACAAGTGCAAAATTAATGGCCGGCTTAATGTACGGACGTGCGTATGCCAGCCAATCGGTCCCTGTTTCATCCGGGATTTCTTCTATGCCGGCCGAAACAGAAAAAGGCAAACAACTCACATGGACCTGATCCTCGCGATCAGCGTTAAAGCCCATTGCTCTTTTGACAATCTTCTCAAGCTCTTCCAATTCCTTTGGGCTTCTCGGAATATATTTTCTTGTCATTGACCCATCTTCAGCCGTGACGACTTCGTAGGTTCCATCAACCACTGCTGCCACAGAAAGTCGTTTCACGACGCCCGAGGGTTTTATAACTCGTCGGACGACTTTGTTAATTTCATAATTGACAACTTCATCCTCTTTTTGAGATTTGATCCCTTCGGCTTTTTGGGTAGGCACACCAGCCATCATAGGACTCATGGCCGCAGCCGCTGATGCGTTCCCTCCGCCTTTTTCAGACGACTCTAATCTGCGTTGTCTGCTTCTGACCACTACATTATCAGGATCATATTTTTCCTCACTGAGGTCGATTTGATCAAAATCGATCTCGGCACTCACACGGACAATGGCTTTGCCTTTGCCTACAATACCCTCCAGCATACTTTGGACACGCCCTGCGATTTTTCCTTCTACCTGGCGTTGATAATCCAAATTGTTACTGCTAAGAAGCGCTGCCTGATCCCCTTGGTTAGCCCCTTTGAACAACACCTTGCCACTCGTATCGACCACTGTAACCTGTTGTGGTGTCAGTCCTTCAACAGCACTTGCTACAAGATGGACGATCCCTGCTACTTTCTCTGAAGACAGGCTTGATTTTAGTTTTAGCAATACCGAAGCTGACGGTGGATTAGTATCTTCAACAAATAAGGAATCCTTGGGTAGCACAATGAGGATTCTTGCGTGCTCCACCTCGCGAAATTCACTGATGGTCCGGGACAGTTCTCCCTGAAGGGCTCTTTGATAGTTGAGTCTCTGGACAAAGTCGGTGGTCCCGAAATCCGTATGATCAAAGATTTCAAACCCCACACTCCCCCCTGCCGGGAGTCCGTCACCTGCCAAGGCGAGCCGTGTTTCATAGACCTTTTCTGCCGGAACCATAACGAGCGAACCGCCAGCTTCAAGTTTATATGGAATACGCATCTCCTTTAGTTTTGAGACGATATTGGCTGCATCTTCCTGGGAAAGATTACTGTACAGGGTCTGATAATCAATCTGATTGGCCCAAAAAAACATCAATGCAAACCCCCCAACCACCAGTGCCAGAATAATCGCCATGGAGATTTTCTTTGAGACCGGCATGGCCTTAAGCGCCGCGATGAACTGTTCAATCATTGTTTTTATGGCTCCTTGTTGTTCGTTATTCGAAGGTTATTATTGGTTTCCGTCTGATACCTGATACCCGATACCTGATACTTTGTGTCTGCTTATGCCAAATTGTGGATGTTTTGACTGGCATCGGGCTCCCATATTCTGATTCATGATTCACGATCAGAATTGCATCCTCATAATTTCCCTATAGGCATCCATGACTTTGTTTCGAACCTGAAGGAAAAGACGAAGAGAAATATCGGATTTTTGAAGGGCTATCATGGTCTCATGGATACCGGTCTCTCCTTTCAAGAGCTGTTCAATAGATTGATCGGCTCGTATTTCCATGTCGCTGACATGTTTTATCGCCTGTTTGATGACATCACCAAAGTTCCCTGGGCTGGTGCGATTTTTCCTGTCTGCAGGAGACCGACCAACATGCAATTTGTCTAGGACCCTTAAGTCACTCATTTTTCTTCTCCTTCATGCCTAGCTTGGCCCCCCATTCGCAAGGGAGAGTTTATATGGAGGTGGATTCGCCGTAAACTCACTTTCCAATCTCAAGAGCCTTTAAAGCCATTGCCTTGGTTGCTCCAATGGCAGTCACGTTTGCTTCATAAGACCTTCTGGCAATCAACATGTCGGCCATTTCAGTAATCACGTCTACGTTAGGCAAAGAAACATAACCCGACTCGTCCGCATCAGGATGACCCGGACTATACACCCTTTTGAAGGGCGTTGTATCTTCCACAATGTCACCCACTCTGACCCCATACAGTAATTCAGATTGGGCTCTTAAGGTCGACTCAAAGTCTTCAACCGGTTCCGCCTCCATGACAACAATCTTCCTTCTGTATGCCTCCCCTGTTTGGGTACGCGTTGTATACATATTGGCAAGATTGGTTGAAATGATATTCATACGCATCCTCTGAGTGGTTAAGCCTGTTGTGCTGATATGAAGTGCGGTCAAAAGATCCATACTATCGCCCTCCTTCAATAATGGCCTGTTTTAGCATAGACAATTTCCTCAAAAGCACTTCTACGCTCATCCGATATCGTAAATTGTTTTCCGCAAGCTTTGACATCTCGATATCGATATCGACCGAGCCGCTCTCACTGAGAGACGGCTCTGCATAAAAAGTCTTAGAACCAAAATGATGGGAATCTGTTCGAGACAGATCAATCGATATGCCATCCAGAGCATCCTTCAAGGCATCTTTAAAATCGATGTCTTTCGCCCTGTAATTTGGCGTGTCCAGATTAGCAATGTTGCTGGTTAAGAGGCCGTGTCGCTTTTTGGTAATATCAAGAGACCTCTCAATGGCATGAAACGTTTTCCCAAATAGCGAGTTGATCGGCATGATTGTACCTTACCTGTCTATTTTATCCCGATGATAACGATAATCCTGACAGCATCATGGGTCGGCTTAACCAGGATAAGCAGGAACCAAGCCCCTGATAAACGAATCTCAAGAACACGATATCAAACAAGTTCAAATGGAAAAATCCAAATGGTAAATGCCAAAACTTCCTCCAAGCCGGGAAGTTCTTCAACATTGTAGACTTTCTGCTATTTGAATCTTGAGCTTGGTTTGTCATTTGGGCTTTGGAATTTGTCATTTTTTCCCCAATCAATCTTTGTCCCTTTCACGCTTTCTTATTTTCAGGCATTCGTGATTATTATCCTTAGCAATTTGTATGCCTTCATCAAAGCATTTCCATCTTTTCTCGGTACTCGTTCAACTTGTTCCTTAGTGTCCGCACACTAATGCCAAGAATTTCTGCAGCGTGAGTTCGATTTCCATTCGTCTGATCCAGAGTTTCCAAAATCACCCTTTTTTCCATCTCCTTGAGGGAACCGGCCGGTATGGATGATGACTCGGGCATCCCAACGGCTTTGGGCCTCTCACCTGCAAAAAGCGCATCTTTGTCGATCAGATCCCCACCACAAAGAAGCACGGCCCGCTCCATCACATTTTCCAGTTCCCTGACGTTGCCGGGCCAGTGCATGCGCATGAGCGTCTGGGCTGCATCTTTTGTCAACCCTTTGACATCACGACCGTCTATCTTGTTGTATTTCTTAATAAAATAATCCGCTAACAGGGGTATATCATCCTTTCTGTCCCGCAGGGGTGGTAGCCTGATCGGTATGACGTTCAAGCGATAATAAAGGTCTGCCCGGAACTTTTTTGCCTCTATGGCCGACTCGATATCCTGGTTCGTCGTCCCAATCACGCGGACGTCAATAGGAATAGGATGCTGGCCACCCACCCTGTCAACCTCAGACTCCTGCAATACCCGAAGCAGCTTGGCTTGGAGTTGTATGTTCATTTCGCTTATTTCGTCTAAGAGTATGGTGCTACCCCGGGCCAATTCAAACTTGCCGAGTTTTCTTGAAACTGCCCCAGTAAAGGCCCCCTTTTCGTGTCCAAAGAGTTCGCTTTCTAAAAGTCCTTCTGGAAGCGCTGCGCAGTTGACCGCCACAAAAGTTTTGTTACGCCTCGAACTCTGGTTGTGAATGAAACGAGCAAAGAGTTCTTTTCCTGTACCGCTCTCTCCCTGAATCAATACGGCTGCCTTGCTGTCGGCTACAGTCTTTGCCAAGTCCAACAGATCAAGCATTTGACGATTCCTGGTAATAATTAAAGGCTCCATTGGACCTGAATCTGTCCCAGGAGATGAAGATACACGACACCGAATCGCCCTCTCGACAACAGAGTTCATGACTTTTGGTGCAAAAGGCTTCAAAATAAAGTCAAAGGCGCCCAGTTTCATGGCCTCAACAGCAGATTCGACCGTTCCGTATCCTGAAATGATGATGACAGGGACAGCGATTTCTTCTTCATTAACCCTCCTTAATAATTCTATACCATCTAGTTCCGGCATTTTAAGGTCGGATATGACAAGGTCGTAATCCTGACCCTTGAGTTTTTCCAGGGCGTTGACACCATTGCTGACAGCCGTGACCCTGTATCCATAGCCCTTCAAGGTCTCGGACAAGGCAGCCCTTTCTTGATCCATATCTTCTATGAGTAAAATGTGACTTTTATGCATAGAGATCCTCGGTCTGGATTTGGGCCTGTGATGTGTTTCAAGTATGACCCAGCCCTTCAACGGTTTTTTCTATGCGAATCTCATTGATCTTTGCCTCGGCCATCCTGCTCCAGAATGGGTCACCAGCAACGATAATCTGATTTAATATTCGCTCCGCCTTATCTCTTGCCTGGAGCTTTTGATAACATTCCGCAAGCCTGAATTGCAGGCGGTGGTCGTTCCGGCCCTTGGGGCTAACCTTAAGGGCCATCTCAAACGCCGATGCAGCCTGTTCATTGTCTCCAAGTTTAAGATACGTCTCACCCAGCCTCTGATAGGCATCGTAGATGTCTATCAACGAATCACGCTTGTTCTGACTCAGCAACGCGATGGCTTTGTTCAACACACTGGATGCCTTATCATAATCTCCCCCACCGCTTAATGCTTCGGCCATGCCCATAAGTATGCGGATTTTAATATCTTTCTCAGTGGTTTTCTGCCTGGCCAGATTAAAGGCCGCCATTGCTTTGTCATACTTTTTTTGCCTAAGCATCATATCCCCTATGAAGAAATAGGCCCGGGCTGACCGTTTGTCCTCAGGATATCTTGCAACAAAGACCTCAAGCGGCTGTTGGGCTTCTTCAAACCTTTTTACCTTATAAAAAGATTCCCCCAAACCGAACAGCAGCGTGCCAGGTTGATCTTGATCTGTGTACGAACTTTTGGCTTTTTCAAACATGGAGATAGCACGATCGTACAGATGAAGCCTTCTGTAAGTATCACCGAGTATCAAAAGGAGATTCGGCGCATCTTCAATGCTCAATAGATCCTTCATCTGTTCATAGTAATTTAGGATATTCTCATAATTTCCTGCTTGCTGCTCCCTTTTAAAAATGGCTTCCATTGATGTTCGAAGGGCAGACTTGATGTCCTCCGACAAAGGGGTATCAGGATGTTTAGACAGGATACCTCTAAGGGTTTGGATACTCCCTTCATAATCTTTGTGTTTCAGTTGCTCGTGTGCAAGCCTCAGCCCGGCAAGCTGGGATAGGGGATGGTCTCCATGCGACTTCATGATCTCTTTGTAGGTCTCATCCGTAGGCCTATTGTAGGTTATTTCTTCAACTGGCCCCGCGAGAAGCTGCTTTTCAGATGCAACCCCTTCGCTATTTACAGAAAGGCGAAGCAGGCTAATCAGCCCCCCTTCGCTATCAGGGTATCTCCTTAATACCATGTTGTACAATTTTAATGCCTTAGCTTCCATCCCCTCCTCTCGGTAGGTGTCGGCAATCCTTGTCAAGACCAAATGGCTTGATTCTATATCGGGATAACAGTTCAAGGTTTTACACAAGAGATCCCTTGCTTCTTTTAATCTTCCAAGCTCATAGTAGTTATAACCAAAATAGAGAAGAATATCTGGATCTTCATAAACTTTGTCCGGTTCTACGGTTATGACTTCATCAAGCAGCCTCAGGGAACGTTTAAAGGCGTTCATGTCAAAGAGCGCCTTGGCCCTTTCGACCTTTGCGGTTCTGGCAAATGGCGTTTCAGGATAGCGTGATTCAAGCTGCTCAAAGCTCTTAATTGCCTCTTGTGGTTTTTTGGTTAAGGCAAGGATCTTTCCTCGCTGAAATAGGGCTTCGGGGGCCACTGCATGGGTCTTATAATTTTTGTAGACAAGGTTGTAATGGGCCAGGGCCTCATAGTAATTTTTTGCTTTAAAGTAACAGTTCCCCATGGATACCATGGCATCAGGCACAAAAACAGAATTGGGAAATTTACTTACAGCCTCACGGTAGTGTATTATGACCTCCATAAAATGATCTGAAATATTCTTTTTGAATTTATGATCATAACTTTTTGCCAGCAGGAAATAGGCCCGTTCTAAATGGGGACTGCCAGGATAGGCTTTCATGATCTTTCTAAAAATTTGAATCGCATCATCCCATCTGCCTTCCTGAAAGTGCTCTACAGCCCGCAGGAAAAGATCTGTGTCTGGTGTGGCATCCTTGGTGCCTGGATTCAGCAGTTCATCGATACCCCCCGACCTACTCAGGGCCACAGGGGCTTCCATCTCCGTAGGTAAAAGAGGGGAATCTGATACACCTGGTTTTGAAGCTTTGTTAAAAGAAGCTGTTGTGGATGTCCCTGTGGACACGCCTGTTTTATCCGTGATTCGAATCCACAGTCTACCCTTACCGGTCTCTATCTGGTGATCAATCCTGATATATGGTTTTCGGAGCTTAACAAGCAAGCAGCTCACATTGTGCGGCTTCTTGTTGATCTCTATATGCTGTATCAGCCCATCACCTGCGATTTGCTTATTGGAAAGCCCCTTGGAAAGCTCAGTATCTTTTAGTGCAATCAAGATCTCCCTTTTCTCTATCCCGATCACTTTGTAGCGGGGATTACCACTTAGTTTGATAATGATGCTGGAGCCATCCTCCTTAGATTCCCTCAACACTTGATGAATCACGGCACGGCCCTTTGAATCCGCGTACTGGACCACAACAAGATTCAAGGCAAAGGTTAACCATGCTATGAGGACGGCTTTTTTATACGAAAAATTCACGAACATCAGATCTTGACAGACTATTTGCCCAAATCACGAGAATTAAAGCTTCCCGCAGCAAGCTGCAGGGTTAGCATTCGCTGTGCATTTTCAAGTTTCAGCCCTCTTTTGGTGTTTGCTTTCCTCATGCCACGTGCACGGCTGTTTGGGCAACAGCCTGTGGAGAAGCCTGCCAGTCTCCTGCTTAGGTCGCAGAAGTGCAGAGTAAGAGATCAAAAAGGGGCAGAACACCTGCCTGACAGGGTATTCAGCAATTACTGTGCCAAGGAAATGCTTGTGAATATTGGGAGGTTGGGAAAGAGGGGTAATGTCAGCAGTCCGTTGTCAGTAGCCAGTTGTATCTATATTTTCAAATAGTTAGGTGAGATATGAGAACGCCTGAATCTCTTTTTGCGATCTAGTTCAATCAACTGGTTTTACGGTTTTGGCAATGGACAACTGACAACTATCAACAGGCACTAATTAAAAAGAGACCTGTCAGGTTTTTGACGATGATGATGCTATGAATCACTATGGAGGGCTTTGAGGACGTGGCTCATGAACTAGCAGCGGGTCTGTATAGTTTTTTCTTCTTCATCTTTTCGATGAGGGTTGTTCGATTCATATTAAGCAGTTTTGCCGCTTTTGTTTTCACCCAGTTCGTCTCATTCAGGGCTTGCAGAATCAACTTTTTCTCGTATTCCTCGACAGCATGATCAAAGGGAATCCCGCCCTTGGGGATGGTGGGTTCGGGAGACCCTATCTTTTCAACTCGGCCTTTAATCGAATCAGGGACGTCATCCAACCCGATCTGATCACTATTTGCAAGGATGATAACCCTTTCTACCAGGTTCTCAAGCTCGCGCACATTTCCGGGCCAATCATACTGGAGCAAGAGATCCATCGCTTCTGCTGTAAATTCCTTCACATGTTTTCGCTTTTCCTTGTTAAATTTCTTGACAAAAAAATCCACAAGCAAAGGAATATCCGATTTTCTGTGCCTTAAAGGAGGAACCTTTATTGGAATAACATTGAGTCGATAATAAAGGTCTTCTCTGAACGTGTTTTTGTTGACCGCATTAACCAAATTCTGATTCGTCGCAGCAATAATGCGTATATCTACCTTGATGGTTCTTGTACTTCCAACCCGCTCAAACTTCTGTTCCTGAAGGACCCGTAGCAGTTTCACTTGGAGGTTGGGACTCATATCCCCGATTTCATCTAAGAAAATCGTCCCTTCATTGGCGAGTTCAAAACGGCCAATGCGAGTCTTGTGCGCGCCAGTGAAGGCCCCTTTTTCATGCCCGAACAGCTCGCTTTCCAAGAGTTCCTCAGGGATTGCCCCACAGTTAATAACAACCATGGGTTTGTCTCTTCGGTCGCTGTTATAATGGATTGCCTTGGCTATTAACTCCTTTCCCGTACCACTTTCCCCTGTGATCAGTACGGTGCTGTCTGTATCCGCAACCTTTTCTATGAGTTCAAACACTTTTTGAATTGGCCTGCTGTCACCAACAAAGTTTTCAAATCGATACTTTTTCCTAAGCTGCCGCCTTAAAAGGATATTCTCTCTCTCCAGATGTTTGTATCTTAAAGCCGTTTCCACAACCATCAACATCTCACCCGACTTGATGGGTTTGGTAATATAATGAAAGGCCCCTGTCTTGATGGCTTCAACAGCGCTCTCAATGGTGCCATAACCGGTTAAGATGATGCACACCGTGTCAGGCGATTGATCAACAACATGTCTTAGGAGCATCATCCCATCAATCTCAGGCATTTTAAGATCGGTAATAACCAGATCGTAAAACTCAGCATCAATACATTTAATGGCCTTTGCCCCGTCTTCGGCCGTGCCTACATCATAGCCTTTCTCTCTTAATATATCTGCGATCACCTCCAGAATCTCAGGATCATCATCCACAATCAGAATCTTTTGCATCGGTGCTATCATAATCGTCGTTTTGACACGTTGAGATCGTTTGGCCCTTTTGGGTCCGTGAATCTGAAGTTGGACACGGAGTGCATTTTTTGCGCAGGGTTGCGCTAAATCGTGAACTGCAAATGTGTCATCGGATCATGATTTCCGAATAACGAACCCGGTCCAGCTCACCCATGGTCGCAGGCTAAAAGCCTAACCCGTTTATGAATTTAATCTATCATAATTCAAGTGGATTATCAACAGGCAAGCAAAATTTTTGTGCGCTGAATTTCGGCTCAATTGATTCATAGATTTTGCCCGAGTTCATTGGGCACCGAATAAGATCTTAAATCAACCAGGTTAATGCTTGACGGGATGTTGACCAAAGAGGTGCACATTCATCTTTGAACTGCGAAGGGACATCTTTTTTGGGGATAAGTCGGTGTGGAAAATTCTGCGCCTTTATCGAGCCTGTCGGGGGAATCTCCGTGACCTACCCAAAAATCCCCTCTGACAGCTTTCGAGCTACCAGCACACCTTTCTGGACAACAAGTTCCTTAAGGGGAAAGGTGTATTAATTTTCCTTCGAGATTATGCAACATAGTCGCCACGCTGGAACTTAAAGGCCTCCACTCTGGCTGTGACGGCTATATCATTGATAATGCCTGCAAGCTCATCATCTTGAGCGACATTGTCCATAGATTGCATGTCCAAGCCTTTGAGCCCCTGCGCTATTCGGGCCACAATCGGCTCAATCCGCTTTAAGGTCATGTGGGGGTTATTTAAGGCCTCTGAGTACTCTTCCAGCAAATCCAGCATATGATAAGCGTGTTGCAACAAAATGGAATGGTCCACGTGTCCGCGGTCCCATAAGACAGGGGCATCCACCCCTTTTACCGGGAAGAGGTCGTCTCCGGCACGTTCTTCATGGACAACGCTATCCATGGCATCATTCAAAATCCGGTCAAATTTCTTGTCACCCCCCGCCTTTCGATCTGAGGAGGGCTGCTTCGTGTGGGTATACCCATTGACTTCATTGATATTCATTTGAACATACCCCCTTTATAGATCCAGAGTTAAAAGCAAAGCGCATGAAGTTCTAACCAAATTTTACCCCTGCGAAAGTTTATATATATCTTGTCGGTCCATTGGGCCAATTTCTTAACCTATTTACTGAATACCTTTTCTAATTTTTCCTTCAAGGCCTCTGCTGTGAACGGTTTTACAACGTAGTTGCTTACACCAGCTTGAACCGCCTGTACCACACTATCTTTTTGGGCCTCTGCTGTGACCATGATAAATGGCAAATTTTTCGTTGATTCATCGCCTCTAACGGCTTTCAATAGCTCCAGCCCATTTACCTTGGGCATATTCCAATCAGATATAATCAGGTCAATCTTGTCCTTCTTAAGCACCCCCAGGGCAGTTGACCCATCGTCAGCCTCTACGATATTCGTAAAACCGATCTGCCTGAGGACATTTTTCACAATACGTCGCATGGTGGCAAAATCATCGACCACCAATATTTTCATGCTTAAATCCATCTTTCAGACCTCCTTAGGCAGGATTCCATCACTTTTCAAAACACACCTCAATCGTAAACCCCCCGTTAGCGGTATTAAATGGGATGGCGATTATGGGGTGTTTGGTAATGTGGTTTATAGAATGATTCTTGCCGACGATCACCGAAGGGATTGCCGCCTTTAACGATATGCCCATCCCTTCCAATTCCTGCCTTGCCTGCCCAGAGATCATGTTGGTAATCTCACCAACGGCATCCTTTATCTCTTCGTTCAGTTCCTTCATCTCCTCGCCAAACATATTGGAGACAATGGACAGGATGCTCTTTTCGGTAAAGCTGACCGAAATCGTTCCGCTGACACCCCCTATCAAGCCAATCACCCCTGTAACATCACCCTGGGCAACTTGATCTTTCTTTAGGTATGGCTTTCCGGCCTCGGCCTTGGTAAATGCCATCGTCTCCAGCACATTGATCGTCGCATTAATAAAAGGATTAATATATTTTACATCCATGTTCACCCTCCATCGACCTGATATTTTTTTTTACCACCTTCACGGTACAAAGTCAAATCAACCGCCAACCCCCCTGCGCGCTTGAAGCTATCTATAAAGAATTCTAAACCAACCTGCCGGCTTCGTGCCACTGGCATATCAGGAGCCATATTGGCAATGCGTATCTTTTCTCTTTTCATGGCTTTTGATAAACGCTTGGCCTGATGTACTTGAACTGATGGTTAATCCCTGTCAGGGTTTCTGAGTGTCCGATAAACAGATAACCCTCTTCTGTTAGCGCGTCGTAGAACTTGTTCGCCAGTGTCTGCTGTGTGCTTTTGTCAAAGTAGATCATAACATTTCGGCAAAGTATGAGATTAAAGGCCTCTTTGAACGGAAACGGCTCGATCAGATTAAGACGCCTAAACTCCACCATTGCTCTTACTGACAGCTTCACCCTGAAGTAACCTTCCTGCCGCCCGTAACCCCGTTGAAAATACTTCCTGACCACAGAGGACGGCATCCTTTCAAGCCTGGCTGCCGGATAGACCCCTCCTTTGGCCTGCGCCAGGACCTTCGTGGAGATATCGGTTCCCAAAATTTTTATATCAAAACCCGGGCTGTCGCCGAAGTATTCCAACAAGCTTATGGCCAGAGAATAGGGCTCCTCCCCACTTGAACACCCTGCACTCCAGAATCGGAGCCTCTGAAGACGTTTCCCATTCCGGCCTGCCACATAAGACGGAAAGACCACCTGATTCAGAAAATCAAAGTGTTTTTCTTCCCGAAAAAAGCTCGTCAGGTTGGTGGAGATCGCATCAAGCATCTTCACCAGTTCATGCCCGTTATCCTTTTGGGTTAAGAACTTATAGTAGGCATTGAAATCTTTAAAACCTGTCTCTCGGAGCCGTTTGCCCAGCCGGGCGCGGACCAGTTCCTTTTTGCCCTCATGCAGGTTGATCCCGCACCTTTTATAAACCAGGTCACTGAACCGTCTGAAATCTCGGTCTGATAACTCAGTAGAAAGCATATCTGTGCTCAAACAATTAGTTCACTTTGGTCTCACCCTCACTCAGGGTGAATAACCCCGGCACATCCAGGATGAGGCCCACCCGTCCATCAGCCAGGATGGCGCCACCAGCCATCCCTTGCACACGCTTTAGCTGTTCGCCCAGGCTCTTGATCACAATCTCTTGTTTGCCGACAAGCTCATCCACCAGGATACACTTGCGCCGGCCGTCACTTTCGACCACCACAACAATCGCTTCCCAGGGGTTATAATACGCAGGCTCAAAGTCAAAAAGCTCATGAAGCCTGATCAAAGGATAAAGATTCTCCCTGATCTTGACCATCTCCCCTTTGTCGACCACAGTGGTGCAGTCCGCCCTATCCGGCCTGAGGGACTCAACCACCGAAACCGTCGGGATGATATAATTTCTGTCCCCTGCACGGACCATGACGCCGTCAATAATGGCTAGGGTCAGAGGCAGTTTCATCAGGATCGTTGTCCCCTGATCTTTGACCGAATGGATATCCAGTGACCCGCGCATCTTGTCAAGGGCTCGCTTGACCACATCCATGCCCACACCCCGGCCTGACACATCGGTCACGACATCGGCCGTTGAAAAACCGGGCTGTAAAATAAGGCTGTAAACCTCTTGATCCGTCATATTTTCACCAGATCGAATCACATTACGCTCTATAGCCTTTTCAATGATCTTATCCCGGTCAAGCCCCCCACCGTCATCCGAGATTTCAATCACGATATTCCCTCCCTTATGATAGGCCTTCAGCTTCAATGTCCCGACCTCGGGCTTGCCCTTTGCTTTGCGCACGTTGGGCTTCTCAATACCGTGATCAACAGAATTTCTGACCATGTGCACCAGGGGATCATAGATCTCATCCACCATGTTGCGGTCTATCTCGGTCTCCTCGCCGGTCATCTCAAGGGAGACCTGCTTGCCGGACTTTCTCGAAAGGTCACGAACCAGACGAATCATCTTTTGAAAGGTCTGTCTGATGGGAATCATGCGCATTGACATCGAAATCCTCTGGATCTCAGAGGTAATCCGCCTGAGCTGACCCAGATTGGTATAAAGTTTCTTGTTCTGGCTGGCCAAACCGCTTATATCCTGGCCCAACATCGCCTGGGTAATCACCAATTCTCCCACCATATCCACCATGTTATCCAGCTTCTGCGTATCCACCTTTACAAACCGAGACGCCTCCACTCCCACCTCTGCAACACCTAAAGCCCTCCGAAGTTCACCGAGCTTCTTGCCCGGCCCGCTCAGCTCTTTCTGCTTCTCGAGGGTCTTGGCAACATCTGGCTCCGCCACCCCCCCCTTTTCAATCAAAATCTTTCCAGCATCAGCCCCATCCCCTGCTAAAACATGTGCGGTTTCGGTTTGAACCTTTTCAACCTCCCTGGCTTGTAACCTTCTTAATCGATCCAAAAAAGCTTCCAGCCCAAAATCAGCTGGCTGAACCACGCCCGTGTCAAGCTCTTCCTTGAGGTGGTTGATCATTGCCTTTATCAAATCAACCGCGTCTAAAACCGTGTCAGTCAATGTTTCATCCACAGTCAGCTTTTGATTCCTTGCACCATTCAACAGGGTTTCCACCTCATGGGCAAGTCGGTTGATATCAGAAAGATTCAGAAAACCAGAAACCCCCTTGATCGTGTGAAAGGGCCTGAAAATCGCATCAATGACCTCACGGTTTTCTGGATCCTGTTCAAGAGCAAGGACATTGACCTCTATGTTCCCAAGATGTTCCAAGGCCTCTATAATGAAACTTTCAACAAGTTCCCTGTCCTGATCAATGTCTGGCATTGTCTCGCCTGCTTTTTCCGCGTCTTCACTTTTGGAACCACCTGCCTCACTCTTGCTCCCATCAGTATCTGAAATACCGCATTCGACCAAAAACCTTGCGATCCTCTCAGAAGCGGACTTGCCATCTTCAGCATCTCTCAAGACTTCCTGAAACAGTGATACGCCCTTCTCAATCTGCTTTATCCCTTCCTCTGGCGCGGACACCTCACCCAACACTAATTTTTCTGCAATCGACTTTATGGCCCTCCCAAGATTGGCAAAAGAGGCTTCGCCAGCTTCTGTGGACACCCCGATAACCTCATCCAGACGATTCAAAACAACACCGAACCCCTGGACGTCATCTGGCTCCAGCATGACAACTTCAAGGGCCAGCTTGTCGAGTAACTCTTTGACAGTATTAAGATAACCCTCCATATAGCAAAACCCCTCTTAGTAAGTCTTGAAAGCCCAAAACCTCTATCCCACCTGATCTAACAGGCCAATTTCTTCCGTACTCAGCACCTGATCTATATCAAGCAGGATCTTCACGCCCCCCTCTATCTTGGCCATCCCGAGAATGTAGTTCATATTCAACCTGGTGCCAAATGTGGGCGCATCCTCGATATCGCCATCTTTTATGTTCAATACCTCCGAGACTGCATCGACCACGATCCTGACAAGGACATCCCCGGCTTCCCCTGCAATCTCCACCACGATAATGCAGGTGCGTTCCGTATACGCCATTTCCTCTATCCCGAACTTCAGCCTCAGGTCCACCACTGGGATCACCTTGCCCCGCAAGTTTACGACCCCCTTGACAAATTCCGGGGTCTGGGGAATGGAAGTGATCGGCATCATCCCGATGATCTCCTTGACCTTCAGGATGCCAATGCCGTATTCCTCTTTGGCCAACGTAAAGGTAAGATATTTACCCTCCTTACCACGGCCCATCTCCGAAGCCCGGTCACCCCCCTCCTGCAATTCTGGCATTTTCTCACCTCGCTGTGGATTGACTGAATGTCGACTTGAAGCAAAGCCTTGTCAGTATTCTCTTATGATCAGTAGCAAAGCATCCGGTAGATGCTTCAAGGAACTAACTGAAATCTTTACCCTCTTTTTCTGCATCTTGTCTGTCTTCAAATGTGCTTTATAATGTGCCGGTCCCTGATCAGTGTGCTCCCGGCGGTTTTCAGCCAAATCGACTAATTTCTCGTAAAAAGTGCCATTCATGACCTCAGCAACATCCAGACCAATCAGATCCGCCTGGCTATACCCAAACAAATCCGCACAGGCCTGATTGGCACCTATAATAGCCTGCTTACGGCATATGAGGGCCGGATCTTTTATTTCTTCAACCAGGAGTAACTTTTCTAGAATAGAACCATGATGGTGTACCGTGGATAAGCCCTCATTCTCATCTGTCAACTTGTGCTTATATTTGCGTAGTGATTCGGGCAGGGGCAGGTCATGATCATCCAATATTCGGATCACTTCCTCGGCAGGAATCTTATAATTTCTCCCCACCCTGATACCCCTTATCTTACCCCGTTCAATCCATCGCCTGATGGTGGTGTGAAATACACCCAAAAGGTGGGCTAACTCTGGTGTAGAAAAGAGACTTTTCTCCATTGCCCTGCTCCTGAAGATTCAAAATACCCTGTTGCTTCTATCTATCGGGAGAATGGTCCTGAATCTTTAGTCCCCTTCTCGCAACGGGCCACAAGCGGGGTCATGACAACAATGGTATGCTGTTCAGGTTTATCCCCCTCGCTCGCATAATGATCCTCATGCATTACATGCATTAATTGCACCAAAATAGGCACATGATTCAAAAAACTCAGAAAGGGCAATGAAATTGAATCATGCCTTAATGGCAAGGGCATATCTAACTATCTCTTTATATTACATTTTCTTTTGCCGATTATTCCCTTTTGGATGGCCAATATGATCATGGCTTTTAAGGAAAATTCCCTTCTCACCCACGGAGGTTTCATCGCATAATTTGGGACAAAATACCGTAAAAAAACATGAACGAGCAAAGCTGGGAGATGGCTCAGGCCAAGACCTCAAGTCTTTTAAGACGGACATTTTTTCCGGTCTGCCATTTTTTTGACAGAAGATACAGGAAAAGGATCAGATCCTTAGAAATTTTGACAGGCTGTTACCCAAATCACGACAATCCAAGTTTCAGCCCTCTTTGAGTGTTTATCAGCCTCATGCCAGGTACGCGGCTGTTTGGGCAACAGCCAGCCTGTTGAAATCCAGTGGTTTTCCCAAGCTAAGCGGTTATGAGAAATGAATATGGTTCAAAAAAGTAGAGATCCATAGCATTGCCATTCACGAACCGTCAGCATTACACAAAATTGACAACCTCCTGGGCAATGCGATTCAGGGGAGCGACCTTTTCCACCGCCCCCATCTTAGCTGCCTCTTTTGGCATACCGTAGACCACACAGGAAGCCTCGTCCTGGCCGATTGTCCTTGCCCCGGCCTGTCGCATTTTCAATAGACCCCGAGCGCCGTCTGAGCCCATCCCCGTGAGGATAACCCCGATGGCATTGGGACCCGCGTATTCCGCGGTGGCATTAAAAAGTACATCGACCGATGGCCTCTGATGACATACCAAGGGCCCGTTTTTTACCGACACATAGTATCGGGCCCCACTCCGCTTCAGTAGCATATGGTAATTTCCAGGTGCAATCAGTGCCCGCCCAGGCAGCACTGAATCCCCATTCTCAGCCTCCTTCACGGTAATCTGACACAGCCCGTCCAGCCTTTTCGCAAAGGCGGTCGTAAAATTCGGAGGCATATGCTGGACGACCAGTATACCCGGAATCGTTGGTGGAAATTTGGTCAAGACCTCCTTTAAGGCTTCGGTCCCTCCTGTGGAGGCCCCGATGGCAATGACCTTGTTTGTTGTTTCCTGAAGCGCACGGGTGGGAAGTTCGACCGATGTCTCTCCAATCAAGGGCTCATCCTTCCGCTCGCGCACTCGTGCCCTGGCAGCAGCCTTTATCTTGTCTACAAGCTGCTGCTTCATATCCCCGACCGAATATGCAGCACCTGGCTTTGACAACACCTCCACAGCCCCACTCTCAATAGCCTCCAGGGCCAATTTGCCACCCTTGGGTGTCAGGGAACTGACGATAACAACCGGGAGGGGGTGATACTTCATCAATTTCTTCAGGAAAGTAATGCCGTCCATTCGCGGCATTTCTATGTCCAGGGTGATGACGTCTGGTTTTAATCTAACAATCTTATCCCGCGCAACATAGGGATCAGGTGCTGTTCCAACGACCTGGATGCCTGGTTCCCTGGAAAGCTCTTCGGTAAAAATCTTTCGCACAATAGCCGAATCATCCACAATCAATACCTTGATGTCATGCATAAGCATATCCCGTCGCTATGGTTTGTTGAAATGACCGCACTTTATTTGCTGGGTTGCGAACTCATGGAAGCCATAATGGACGCAAAGGGGCTTAGGAAAGATGCTTCCCATCATTCTTGGTATATAGGGGTTAATCTAATATCCCGGGCCAGAAATCCTCAAAGTCCCCTTGTTGAAATCCTCACCCGTATGCTTCTATGGGCTGTGCACCAAACGTCTTCACCGTGAATAAGGACACCATTGGCCACGAGCCCTTTTTTATGACCGCCCACCACCACAGCAAGATACAATGGTCTGATTTCCTTAACAAATATCCCTGAGTTTTAGGCTCATCCCAAAGGGCATTGCGGCAATACCGCCACCTCACAACTGAGTCGTCTATCCATCTGACAAATTGACCAAGCAGGGGATTTCAACAGTAAAGGTGGTCTTGCCAGGAACACTTTGGTGTGCAATGGTTCCATTGTAATCCTCAAGCAAGAGGCATACAAGTGACAGGCCGAGGCCTACATGTTTATCAAGCTTGCCTTCGTACTCAGCTCCTTTCTTGGTCGTAAAGAAAGTCTCATATATGTATTCACGGTGTTCTTCAGGGACGCCGCAGCCAGTATCCTCAACCCTGATAACCACCTTGTCCTCTTTGCTGGCGGTTTCGAGGGTAAGGTGTTTGTCTTGAGCATCGACCATTGCCTCTAGGGCATTTTGAACAAGATTTAAAATGATAAGGGAAAAATCGGTTTTTCTCCCCTTTAAAATTGGAAGCCCATCATCCAATCGAATCTTTTTTTTCACGTTGTGCTTGAAAAACATATTGGCATTGAGAAGATAAAGACAGCTTTCTACCACTTGATTGATCTTAACATCCCCGACTTCAGAGTGCCTTTCAATAACCAAATCACTTGTGAGGTGGCTGAGTTGGGTATTCAAATCATAAAGACTCGTTGAAAGCGATTTGATCCTTTCCTCCATGCGGCCTACTAATCCCTCGGCTTCGCTAAGAGTTTCTGATTGCAAGACACCCCGTAATTGCGACAGACTCTGCTCCAATTGTTCAGATCGAATATAAAGGATTTGAAGCGGACCATTGAGGTTGTGGATTATCCCCTTGATGAGTCGAACCAAGTACAAACCATAATAGTTTTCAATAAGTTTTCTCAGCAGCATCCGTTCCCTTGACGATGCCGATGGGAATATCAATTCTCCGGAACTTTCTTTACGATTATCCATCATTGTCTCTTTTTCTTTTTTCTAATTGCATCTCTTTGGACTTGAAATGTGTAAGCAATGATTTTTTCTTTATCCTCTTCATCCAGATCAATAAACTTTATAACAACCTGATAGCGCTGCTTGCCATCATCTTGCACAGGTGTCGTACGTACAACCTCCCCAAATACAACTAACGGTATGATAGGAAATCTTGAGATCATGAAACTCGCCCTAAGGATCCGCCCTGGCTCTATAGGCTTATCGCATATGACACTCATCCCGGCACCGCTAATATCTAAACCCTTTCCCACAAAAAGGTCCCCCTTACACTTGTCATCCTTGAAGGCTGGAACCTCCAGACCGGGGACTTTGGATAGCAGCTTTAATATGCGATCCAATTTTTGATCAATGTGAATTAAAAAATCTATCAAATTTGAATGAAATGCGCTATCCGCTTGATATTGCCCCTCTTCACCAGGGGGCAAGGCTTCTTGGCTTATAAACCGCGGGGGCGGCCGTTCAGATCGCCTGACAGCTTCATATTCATCCTCATCCAAAATGGTAAACTCAACATCAACCCACAAGGGTGTCCGGACATACTCTCTTCTCTCTTGGCACGGAAATTCCTGCATATTTTCCCCCACATTCAGAAATTTGGTTCAGCCAAAAGGATCAATTTAATCTAAAGGAACAAGATAGTCACAGGAAATCACAGCATGCAATCACTATACCATCTTGCATATTATGGGTAAACCCCAAAACTGCCTCTGGCGCATGCTAAAAAGCTATTGACCGGCCTGCTCCCCGGACGCGAAGCGCTGCCGTCAGGCAGAACCCCCGTCCGGAAGGGCGGGGGGAGGCTTCACTTACTAATGGCAAGATGAAAGGTGGATTGTCGTCAACCAGCAAGTATGCAGACGGGCACACTTTGAATGGTTTTTTATGGGTGCGGTTCAAGCGTGGGGAGAAATGCTGGTTTATTCTTGCAGACCCTCAGAAATGCATCAACCACCTGTTTATCAAACTGGCTACCAGCATTTTGCTTAATCGTCCTGATTACGACCTCGTCAGGAAGCCTTTTCCGGTAGGCACGGTCAGAGGCCATGGCATCATAAACATCGGCCACGGTAAGAATGCGGGACAAAAACGGGATCGATTCACCTTTAAGACCATCAGGATATCCTTTCCCGTCCCATCTTTCATGATGATGTAGAATGATTTTCTGCTCTTCGACCAAAAGGCCCAAGTGCCCCACAATGTTCGCGCCAATGATGGGATGTTTTTTAATGGCTTCATATTCTTGCTCGGTTAGGGGACCGGGTTTCAGCAGGATACTATCCCGAATACCGATCTTCCCGATATCATGCAAATACCCTGAAAAATTTAATAGATCCAGTTGCTCGTCAGAACATCCCATCTCCTTTCCGATGCGCAGTGCAAGTTCGGTTACCCGGCTCGAATGCTGCTTGGTATAAGGATCTCTAGCCTCAATCGCTTCAACAAAAGCATAGAGCGTGGCGAAAAGGTTCTCGTAGATGTTCTCATACAGAGCCACATTTTCTATAACAAACGTGGCCCTCTCAGCCAAAAAATTCAGATAGTACAGATCCTTCTCGCTTAAAGGCGCCGATCCATTTCTGGCGATGGCAGCCAGCATACCAAACAGCTTATTGCGAATCTTGAACGGAATAACAACCAGCGAAGAGATATTTGCATCGGAAAATGTCTTGTCATAACTGCCATCAATAAGAAGCGGCATTCCTTCGGATATTTTTTTTGCAAGGCGTTCTGCGAAATAACTGTTGCTGTCCCCGAGCCGGCAGGCTTGATCGGCCTGTTTCCCTGTGTCTTCACTGCACCCAGATTTGGATCCTTTATAAAAAGATGCAATAGGTGTTGGCCGTTCAAAAGTGTCATCCAGGATATAAAAATGGACTTCGTCGCTGCTGGTTATCTCTGCAGAGAGCTTAACGATCAGATCAAAGAGGTCTGAGCTCCTTGTTACCCAGTCTACCTTCTGTAAAATCATGTTCAATATCTTGAGATCCCTAACCTTGTTAGACAGTTCTTCATTTAACTGGGCAATACGTTCCTTTTTTTTGACTTCCTCCTTTAGCAGCATATTTTCAATAAAGAGTGCCTTTTGTTCTAAAGCCCTCCTAATCGTGACCTCTATTTCACCAATTCTAAACGGTTTGACCAAGAAGTCTACCACCCCGTGTTTCAGGGTTGCTATCGCGTTATCTGTAGATGGATATCCCGTCATAACAACAACCGGTATGGTGTTGTCGAGCTCATGAACCTGTCTGGTGAACTCGATCCCGTCCATGCCTGGCATATTAAGGTCTGTGAAACAAAAATCGACCTGCTCGCGTCCAAAGATTTTAAGGGCTTCTGCCCCATCTCGCGCGGTCAAGACCGAATAGGTCTCCGTTCTGTTCAAAAAATCCTTGAAAACCTGAAGGATCATTTCGTCATCATCAACAACCAATATGTTCAGGGGTTCACTCATGGGCTTTCATGGCTTTTAATAGGTGGGCTTTAAACGCATTGAATTCCTTCTCAGTCAATAATCCGTCCTTTTTTAGCATGGAGATATTTTGCAGTTGTTCAAAATAGTTGGGTTTGCCTATTGGAGAGGTGTGCATAAGGTGAAGGCCGAGCAGGTCGCGGGAAAAAAAATTAAGCCTATCCATCCTGTCCTCTTCCTCTTTGTCCTCATAATTGGATTCGGTCCTTTCTTTCTTGATGGCAACCAATTGGTCATAGGCTTCTTTGAGTTCTTTGAGCAACTGCCTGTTTTCCCGGATCAGGGTGACCCGCTCAACAGCATTGTTGAAGACAATCTCCATCTCCTGGAGTTTGAAGGGTTTTTTGATATAGTCATAAGCCCCTTCCCTTACAGCCTCAATGGCAGTCTCAAGTGAGGCATGCCCGGTGATGATGATCACAACCACATCGGGATTCGTGATCTTGGCCCGGCGTAATACTTCCAGGCCTCCAATCCTGGGCATCACAAGGTCAGTAATGAGGATATCCACAGGCTGTTTTTTAATGAACTGTAGAGCCTCAAAACCATCGTTGAAAACCTCAACCGAAACATGCTCTTTTGAAATCAAATCCCTCAGGATGTCGCCGATCGTTCTGTCATCATCTACGATCACAGTCCGAATAGAAGAGGCTTGCACTTGCTTCATGTATTAGGCCCTGTGGTCAAAGAGAATCCCCATCATTTCGTCAATCTTTGCCATCAGGTCTAACACCTGCTGGGGCGGAACCTCTCGGACTATTTCCCCTGTCTCTTTGTCGAGCACTGTTACCTTAATCCGACCGGTCCCACCATCCACGGCAAACTCAAGCCCAATATTCTGAACATTAAAATGCTTTTGGGCAACTTCCAACATGTCTTGAAGGAATTCAGCATCTTCTATTTTCTCTTCCTTCTTCACCGGTGACCGCTCTGGTTCTTTTGGCGGGTCCGGACCTTTTGACTTCGGCCCGACAGCCGATGTGGGATCCATTTGAGGTTTTGGTACTGAAATTGGTTCGACCAACACGGATATCATCCCTTTCTAATTCTTTTCTTAAGCTTAGTCAATAGCTTAGTCAATTTGTTGTTGGTTATCTCTTCACATCCAAAAATCTCGGGCTTTGATGCAATCTCGGCCTATAACCCCTGGCTACACGAAGTCCTTGTCGCACCTTCAATATCTCAGATTTCATGCCATCATATTCAGCCTGAGCCAGGTCCAGGCAGTCCCTGTCCAGACCAGATAGTGGTTCCAAGACGGTTCTCATCTGGTCAAAATAGCCCCTAAACAGATCTTTGGACTTGTCCGACAGTCTTTCTATTGAAAAACCATTGCCCCTGGTAAGGGTATCTATCTCTTTATCAATTTGTTCGATTTTGTCAATAAGGCCTTGGCGCGCCTTTAATCGGCGATCTAATCCCAAAATATCTTTGGATTCAAGCGCCTCCTTGATCTTCGCTGTCGTCTCGTTATAGTTTCCCAGCAATCGCGTCTTTTCCCGTAAGCGGGAACAGCATTTCTTACAGATCTCTTCAGCTTCCATCATCTGGCTATCCATGCACGGTGGACACAACCTGCCCGGTTGATTCATCAGATAAATAGGACCCCATCTTGATATCTTTTTGGCCCCCATAAAAAGCCTCTTCCCAGGCCTCTTTAAGTTCCTCAAGCATCCCGGCCACTTCGTCCAGACCCTTAACATCCCTTTTTACATCGGCCTGCAGCACACGGCGCGTCATGTAGTTATAAAGGGACTCCAGGTTCCTGGCGATCTGGCCGCCTTTTTCAAAATCAAGGGCGCACAAAAGCTCATTTATAATATTCTGCGCCTTTTGTATGGCCTTTGCCTTAGCCTCGTATTCGCTGGACAGATACTTCTCCTTGGCAATTTTCAGATTGCTGATCGCCCCTTCGTAGCACATGATGACCAGCTTCTTGGGATCTGCTGTGACCACATCTGTTCGCCGATAAGCATCAAACCCGTTTCCGTACATTTGACGTATCCTCCCTTGGTTCGTTATTCGTTATCCGTTATGCGAAAATCATGAGCCATTTTACCACGCAACCCAACCACTGGCGCCCATCTACCAGCTCCACGCGCTATTGGAAGCATTGATCTGCCCTGTCAGCCAGGCACTCTGATTCTGTATCTGAGCCAGGGCCAGCTCCATGGCCACAAACTGGTTGATCATCCGTTCCATCTTCCGGTCAAGTCGTGCCTCCATCTCTTCAATGTCGTCCTCGAGATCGTCAATCCTATCCGAAACGGACTCTATCTTATAGTCAAGATAGCCGTCCGAGACGTTGGTAATATCATACAGGGCCCTGTTGAACAGTTCAGCAACCCCCATGGTAATTTTGACGGTTCCCTGGCTGCCTGTCGTCGTCCCTGTATATTTTATGGTCAAGCCCTCCACACTGGTCGTTTCACCCGAGGCTGGCGCGTCTCCTGTCAAAAGTTGGCCTGACCCTGTGGCTGCTTCACCGTTAATGGTGCCGGCCACATCAACGCCAGTGTATGTTTGATTGTCTGTCAGGCCAAGATCGGTACCACTGACCTGTATGGTAAAACTTTGGCTGCTTCCGTATTCATCATGTGTCAAAACCAGGTAATCGCTTGCATCCTTTGAAGCGGTCACGTCAACGCTGTACCGGCCTGTCACACCGCCGCTGAGGGTCCCAAAATCGACCCCTTTGCCAGTGGGCTCAAAGATTTCTATCCCCAAGGTGCTGTTTGTCGTGCCGTCTTTAATCACGATACGGCCATCCTGTATCTCGGCCGTAACACTACCACCGGCAGCATTATAGGCCGTTTCGATTTCTGTTAGGAAATCGTCAACAGTATCAACTAGAACATCCCCCACACTGTAACTGCCTTCCACAGCATTACCATCGACTGTGTACCCACTAAATTTGAATGTATCACCGGTCGTAACGGTACTACCCTGTATGTCGCTCCATAAATTACTGGCAGTGATAGCCGTGGTGCCGTCCGTTGTATTCCTTACACTGCCCACAAGATTTGAGGTGGTGACAGCTCCAAAATCGAGGCTCGTGCCACTCGGCTCGGTTATGGTGATATCAAGGTCGCTGTTGCCCGTGGTGTTATCTGTAATAACCAGATACCCATAGGTATTTATGGCTGCAGAAACCTCATATTCGTATGCCGCCTCAATAGCCGACAGCAACCCCTGGACCGTATCCGAGGTCACATCTGAGATGGTGTAGCTTCCACTCACTTCCGTTCCATTCTTTTTGTGCCCAGTAAAAGTGATCACGTCACCATCTGAAAGGCCGGCCGCAACACCACCGCTATATACCGCATCCCAGGTGGTGGTATTGGTAATGGCGGTTGTTTGCGCTGCATCGGTCGTATTTTTCACATTGCCCATAATGCTTTGGGCGTACTCCGTATCCAGCTCGGAATTGATGGCGTTCACGATGTTATCGATGGAGCTGCCATTTTCACCAGAGGCGCCATTAAGCGTGATAGCAGCTGTCTTCGACCCCTGGGTGATGGTAAGGGTCTCAATATTGGCTGAGCCAATGCCGCTGGTCAGGACCGTGGTGCCGGTGACCTGGGCCTGCGTGGCTGCCTGAGTAATATTGATCGTATATTCGCCTGCCACCGTCTCGTACGAGTGGCCGATATATTCCACATCACCATCTGTTGTGGATCCCTCTGCCACAAAAATCCTCCTCAGGCCACTGAAATTGTCATTGAATGCGTCCTTAAAATCATCGTCATCAATAGAAAGCATCCCGTCATCGTCAGAGGTGATACCGATCAGCGAAAGGGCGTTCAACGTGGAAGGGAGACCTGTAATGGTGCTCACAACGATATCCACCAGATCCGACTTAATGGAATGGAGTGTGCCGTCTCCCTGAAGGAGTCCGCCCGTTTCGGTGTCCTCATCATAGGCGAACTGCTCATTGATGTCCGACATGACATCGTTATACTCGTCCAACAAGTTCTGGACAGAGGATTTTATGGTATCATAGTCCCGTGATACGGTAAGGGTTACGGTCGTGGTATCTGTCCCCGTCAGCTCCTCCACGGTCAGGAGATTCAATGTGACCCCTGCGATTACATCATCTATAATATTGCTGGAACTGGTTACTGCGGTACCGTCTATGATGATATTTGCATCCTGCCCTGCCTGAACTTGCATGGTGTAACCTTCGGTGGAGGCGGTAATGGTTCCGAGATCAAGCGTGCCCCCGCCTTCATTGTTGCAAGTGACAGAGAGCGTCAACTGGCTGTCGCCGGTTGTATCGTCCGTAATTTTGATCTTACCGTTCTCGACACTGGCCGTAACCGTATAGGCGCCCCCATCAACCGCAGCAAATGCGTTCTGGATGGCCGTCAGCAGTCCCTGGACCTGGTCTGTAGTCTTATCGGTAATGGTATAGGATCCCGAGATGCTGGTTCCGATATGATTGAACCCCGTGAAGGTGATGGTATCTCCATTTGTGATGTTGTTTGCATCGCCTCCTGTGTTTATGTCTCCCCATACAGTAGTAGCGACGACGTCGCCTCCGCCAGCTGCAGTTGTCTTCGTGTTTGCCGTATCACTTAAATGTACTTCAGCCACACTGCCCTGGTCTCCCTCAAGGATCCCCAGGGTCTGCAATACATTATTAGCATCCGTAAAATTGGTGGTATTCTCAATCTTCAACCTGTAAGTGGTCACCCCGTCTTCGGTGGTTGAAACAACCGATGCCGTCACACTGGACCCAGCGTCCGAGGCCGCGGTATTGATATCCCCTGCAATGTCGGTCAGGGAGTCTGAAAGGTTGATCGTCACGGTGAACTGATTGGGATCAGAGGCTGAGCCGATGGTTACGGTGCCGCTCTGGGCCGTGTTGAGCCCCAACATAGAGCTGACAGCCTGTGTAGCGCTCGAGAATGCCTCGGATTGGGCCCCATTGCTGATGAGATTCTTTACGGTGGTCGTACCATCCGTAAACCCCAGACCGCTGCTCAAAACGTTCACGGTATCAGCGCTGGCATCAAAAATCGTAAAAGCATCTTCACCTGTCTCATCGCTGGTCAGAATGAGACGATAATTGCTTGAAGAAACCGTCATAATCGAAGCAGTGACCTCTGTGGCATTTGTTCCGGAATTCAAGTTGTTGATCTTGTCCCGGATATCGGCGAGAGTATCACTGGTTTCCACCTCGACCGCCCTGCCGTTGATGACAAATTCTCCTGAAAGGCTTAAGGCGGTATCATAACTGGTAAAGCTCTTGGACGATATCTGGCGGGCCTGAGCCACGGTCGAATTGGAGTTCATTGTAATGGTGTGACTGCCCGGGGCCGCACTGGTACTGGTGGAAACACTCAGAAAATCCGAGGCATTATAAGTAGAGGAATCGGTGCTTAAGCTGGTCGTAAATACATTAAAGGCGTCGCTGTCTGCCAAGGTCTCTGCCTGGGTCTTAAAGGATAAAAGCTTGGTATTGATCGATTGAAAAATCTCAAGCTTTGATTCGTATTCTGTTTTTTGGTCCTCTACCAGATCGACCCGGCGGTGTTCGATCGCAATCAACTGGTCGATCATGGTCCGCCAGTCAAAACCGCTTGAAAGGCCGGCTACCAGGTTCGTGCTTAGTGACATATTCTCACCCCTTATATGGAATGCTTCCCTTGAAGGTGGTCGGCAAGATATACCTGTGCCTATTCATCTATCGGAAAAGTTTGCCCGAAACTTGAGTTTCTTTGTGACAAACTGAGTGACAGCAAAATACCTGCCAATACAGATGCCCCAGGCCCAAAAACCCCGCCTCCCTTTTCGGAAGGCGGGGTTTTTTTGAGGTTTATTGTCTTCCCTTAGGCCCTGGGCCTTACGCCTTATGCCTTCCTTATCCCAGCAACTGCAGCACGACCTGCGGTGCCATGTTCGCCTGAGCCAGCATCGCCGTACCGGCCTGGAGCAGGATCTGGTTCTTGGTGAAGTCCGTCATCTCTGCCGCCATATCCACATCCCGGATGATCGATTCGGCTGCCTGCACGTTCTCAATGGTCGAGGCAAGGTTGGCGGAATGATAGCTCAACTGGTTCATGTAGGCACCGATAGCACCACGGACATCATTGAGCGAATCAATGGCCGTATCAATGGTTGTCAATGCGGACTGGGCTCCAGAGGCAGTGGAAAGGTCGATTGAACTGATACCCAGCCCGGAATTTGTAGTCAAATCCCCCAAGCTGATACTGATTTGATTGTTGGAATCATTTTCAGCGCCGACCTGGAAGGTTGAGTTTCCACTATCTTTGGCATGGACCATGGAACTCGCATTGCCGTTCAATGCCTCGTTGATATCAGAAGTGACCTTAAGATCAACGCCGAGACCCGCAAAACTGATGGTCGCAGTCGAGCCGGAAGCGGGTATGGTTGTATCGTAAACGGTCTCGTTTCCAACCGCTGTACCACTAGCATTATAAACTTCAATTTCAACGTCCACCTGAGAATTGTTCGTGTCGATCACGTTAATGACGTAGGAATACTCTGCCTTCATTCCCGTCAGACTTGAAAAACCATTGGTTGAAGTAACATCCCCGCCCGTGGTGGAGATCCCAACGCCATACGTTCCATTAATCAGTGCGGTGTCTGCATATTCTGTAGACTGGGCGATCTTGTCGATCTCGGTCAGCAGTTTGGCTTTTTCGTCATTAATCTTGTCAAGGTTTGCACCGGCATTGGCAGAAGCTGCCTGTGTGGCAAGTTCTTTTAACCTTGTGAGCATGTTCCCGATCTGATCTGCAGCCCCTTCGGCAACCTGTAACAGAGACGAGGCCTCGCTGGCATTCCTTGAGGCTACCTTGAAGCTGGCAATATCAGCCCGAAAGGATTGAGATATTGACAGACCTGCAGCATCATCGGCCGCCTTATTGATCCGATAACCGGATGAAAGACGTTCCAAAGATTTGGCCAAACCGGCATCCGAAATAGTTAACTGGCGATGGGCGTTCATCGCCGCAATATTATGTTGAATTCTAAGTCCCATCGTTCTATCCTCCTTGATTTTTGTTTTTTTACCCTGTGGAGTGCTTTTAAGCCCCTCCATCGGGGTCGCCTTCGGCTTTAAGCTTTTGCCTGCCCCGTTAAATTTATTTTTTTATTTAACCAGGGAGCTTTCAGCCTTCAGCTTCTTTTGGCATCCTTGCCAAATCGTTTTAAGGTTTACCATAAAATTCCTTTGTCCCTGCCTTATGATATCCCCCCTTTCTCTTTTTGGATTTGTTGGTTACTCTATTTATCGGCACGTTTGGAGGGGACTTTAATGTTTTTCAAAGATTGAGGAGGAGGCAGGTCAAAACAGGATAGAATCTGGATGGGTTATAAACGGGCCCGAGGTTCATTGGAGGGTATCTATTATATACTCTGATATATTATATACTCTGACTCTTATGATAGCAAAACTCAGCCGCCTTCATGTTTCCCATAAGACGGTAAACATCTCCCATTTGCCCAAGGACCTCGCTTGTATTTGGCGAAAGCCTCAGGGCGGTCTGGAGATGATCCAATGATTCCTTCAATCGACCAATCTCTTTAAGGGCAAGGCCCAAGCCCTGATAGACATGAGTCAGATGGCAATTCATCTCCAGGGCCATCTCATAAGCCATGACGGCCGCATCAATATCTCCATTGGGCAGCAGCAGCTCTCCGATCAAAGCGCAGATCGCCCCCAATTCTTCGACGACTGTAATCTCCATTTTACACGGCTTGCCAAGCAACCGTAAAACCTGGTCTAACTCGGCCACGCAAAGTTCCACGTTTCCCCGGTGCCAATGGATTGTGGCCAGACCAAGGTGAGCTGCCGGTTCATCTGGTTTTAATGCCACCCCCTTTTCAAGAAAATCACGGGCCTCTTCATGAAAATTTTTTCTTAGCAAAACCAGGCCGACTTGTATGATAAGGTCCCTTTCATCCCTGGCCATAGGTAGTAAATTTCTTAAATAAGCAACTTCGTCTGTAAGGTCTTCTTTCTCCCTAACATATTCAGCCATCAGCCGAAGGGCGTCTTTGTCTTGGGGCCACCTTGCCAGCAATGCCTTCAAAAGTTTACGGGCATCGGGAGTGCGCTGTTCATCAAAGGCCTTACAGACCTCCTGAAGCATTTTAAGTCTGCTTTCCGGGAAACGCTTTAAAAGCTCCTGCCACCAATTGATTTCTCCCTGTTCGTCTCCCAGGTGAATGAAAAGCTCAATCTGGGAATAAATGATATCCATATTATATGGATCTTCTCCAAAGGCCCTGTCCAGTTCTGTACTCGCCTTCTTAAGGTCTCCGCTTCCCATGTAATAACGCCCAGTTGTATGGTAGACTTCAGATCTTCTCGGGGCCGTCTCCATGGCCCTGTTCAGTTTTCGTTCATAATCTTGCTGTCGTCCCCCCCTGGCATCGTTCATTGCCATGAACCACCATATCCTCCAGGCCTGATCGAAAGTGACACAGTGAATCATCCCTCTTTTTTCGGGTTTGTAGGTAAGCTCATCGTGCAAGGCCAGATATCTGGCCGCATGTTTTTCCAGATTCACTCCATCCTTTTGATCAAAGGCGATCTGGCAGGATACAAAATGCAAGTCCGGATCATCAGGGAAACGGTCCAACCCCAACCGACAGACTTTTTGCGCCCTTTCAAGATGTCCCAAATGATAAAGGGAAGCGGCTGCAATGTAATGCGTCCAGGCATAAAAGAAACTCCCTGCCTCTCCTCTTTTGTCAGCAAGATCTATGGCGCTCAGGGCTTCTTGGGCTGCTTGCTCATAGTCAGGAACGGACAAATACGAGGCAGCCAGATAGTGGTGGTGGATGGGATTTTGAGGATCGTCCTCGATTTCTCGTTTTAAAATCTTTATCCTTCTTTCATGCTTAAGTTTTGCCTTTTCATGATGAACATTGTAGCCATGGTGAAGCACCTTGATAGGATACAAGCAAGTTGTCTTAACCCCAACAATCCGGTTATGAATGCGGCCCTCAAAATGGATTCCCCTGTCGTTTCTGAAGAGCCTTTGCTGGGTATGAAAGCTCTTTTTCCCACCAGCATAAAGGCTTATAAACTCGAAGGTGATGCTATCAACCTTCTGATTTTGGATGGCTTCTCTGATAAGCGGGCCGGTGCCTTCAACGATCTCCTCATCCGCATCTAGATACATAAACCAGTCGCCGGTCGCATAACTTATGGACTGATTGCGGTGTTTGCTAAAGTTGTCTTCCCATGGATGATGGTAAATCTGTGCCCCAAATCTTCTTGCAATCTCTACCGTTCTATCGGTTGAACCGGTGTCCACGACCACAATTTCATCTACATAGTCCTTGACACTTGACAGGCAACGAGGCAGGCTCTCCTCTTCATCTTTAACGATCATGCAAAGCGAAACCGTTGGTTGTTTCACAGTGTAGCCTCCAAAATCACATCATTTGGTCTTGCGATATCTGAGAGCTTTGAAAAAGTCCGTTGAATGACCATCGTGAACTTTTTGGGGCACTCATCATGGCAAAAAAAATTAACCTTGGAGCAAGTCCGGCTTGATTCTGATCGCGATCTCCATGGCCTCCCTGAACAAGTCATCCCTCCCAGCCTTGTCCAACTCGTGGCCGATAATCAAAAAGAGATTGGCTAAATCCGATACGCTTTCCAGTGGGCGGTTGCACGACAGACCAAGGCTTATGAAAATATTTTCACAATAGCTCACGCATTTCTCAATTTCGCCTTTTTTCACGGAAAAATTGGCCAGCCGAAGGGAAACGTTGATGAGATTGGATTCAACATCCATGGCTCTTTCATAAAATTCTTGAGCCAGGTCTTCAAGGCCTTGTTCATAGTGAAGGTCTCCCAGATTGACCAGCGCCTCAATGGAATCGGGCTTTAATTCCAAGGCCTTTTCATAATATCTAATGGCCTCATTCTTCTGACCGAGACGATTTTTGGACAAGGCCAGACCAAAAACAGCCTCCAAAAAGTCCTGTTTTTCATTGATTGCCTGTCGATAAAAATGAGCGGCACCTTTCCATAAGCAATGGTTCTTATAGCAATCTGCAATAATTTTGAGACATTCAAATGGCACGGGCGTTTCGGTCAGGGCTATTTCAAAGGCAGCCCTGGCTTTTTCTAACTCATTTCTCTCCAAATGGAGATCGCCCATGGCTAAGCGCACCCGCCAGCCCTCACCGGCCATATTAATAATTGAGCCCGCAAAACTTTCTGGCGAGGATTTCATCAGCTCCACAACCCGAAAAAATGCTTTGGCATGGCGCTCAAGGCTCTTCCATTGCTTCTGCTGGTGGTAGATGAGAACCAGAATGAAATGGGGGTCCAAGTGATTCTTTGACTGCTTAAGGGCTTTCAGTGCTAAATCTTCTGCCTTGGATAGATTGCCCAGCTTCAGGTATGAGGCCGCTACAATATGGAGTGTCCATAACAGGGTCGGGCCTCGTAGGCCCTGGTCTTCAGCTAAGGCCAGGGCGCACATTCCCTCCTCCACGGCCTCTGAAAACATAAAGTTGCTGGAATAGCAAACCGCGAGGTTGTGATGATGCCAATAATTTTCGGGGTCTTCTTTTATCTGCCGTTTTAAGAGCGAAGACGTCCTTTCAAACTTCTTTTGCTGTTGTTCAGGGTCTAAATCATATCCATAATGTTGCAAATAAATAGGATACATTCGGGCGGACTTATAGCCCACGAGCTGCTCATGGACGATTCCTTCATAACGGATCGAGGGGTGATTTTTGAAAAGCCTTATCTTGCTTTCCCAAGATTGGCTCGCTTTATTGTTAAAATAGCTGACAAGTGTGACAATAACAGCGTCTATTTGCGTATTCGCTACAGCCTTTTTTAAAATAGGACCAGAACCCTGCCTTAGCTCTTCATCAGCATCCATGATGAAAATCCAGTCTCCGGTCGCGTGGGCAATCGCCTGGTTTTTATGTTTGCTGAAATCATTCTCCCATGGGTGATGGTAAACCTTTGCACCAAAGCCTTTGGCGATCTCAATGGTCTTGTCTGTTGAACCCGTATCCACAACGATCATTTCGTTCACATAATCTTTCACGCTATTCAAGCACTGGCCAAGAAACTGTTCTTCATTTTTTACGATCATGCACAGTGAAATCGTAGGCGTGCGTTTTCTATTCATACTCTTTGGCGAGGTCTTTTTTTTCTTTCCCAATTCTCTCCATCTCCTCAAGAATTGTCCTGATGGTATCCTGGCTGCTGTCAAGGTGAAAAGATTTGGTATAAACGTCTTTTGCATTCATCAAATCTTCTATCTGAACAAAACAATTTCCCAAGGCGTTTAACAGGCTAACTTCATCAGGTTTGATTTCCAGTGCTCGTTTAAACCACTTTATTGCTTTTAGATAGTCTCTTTTTATTTCCATGCATTTTCCAAGATTTTCGATCGCTTCAAAACAGTCCTCATCGATTTCAATCACACGGGTAAAATAGGAAATGGCCCGATCTATTTCACCTTGCTGAAAGGCAATGACGCCCAGGTTGTTGAGGGGATCGACCATTTTCGGATTCTTGGACAGGATTTGTTCAAAAATGACTTTGGCGACTTTGACGTTTCCTGTTTTAAAGAGTTCTTCCCCTTTTCGATTATGAACTCTTATCAAATCCTCCTCATTATCTGAGTAAAAACGCCTGATAATATCCCCGGAAGCTTCTGCTTTTTTATACATTGCAACGATCTTTTCATTCTCTTCCTGTTGCTGTTTACGATTTAAGTGCTCAATACTGTCCGAAGATTTCAAATATAGTCCCAAGGGCGTTGGAATGTGGAAAAAATTGTTGGTCTGCGAAACACGCAGCCAGAACTCGTAATCGCCTGAAGTAACAAATGACTCATCGAAATAGCCATACTCATCATGCAAACTGCGTCGCCACATGGGCTGCGGACCCATGAAGCATCTCCCCTCCAAGAGGCGACGTCTGTCCCAATCAATCCAACCACAAATGCCAATGGGCGTGCATTTTTCAAATGTTTCATTCTCTTTTTCAGTAATGATGACGTCTGCATAGACTAATGCAATATCTGGTCTGGCCTCCAACACCCCCACCATCCGTTCGTAGGCATCCGGGCGATGTCGATCGTCGGTATTGGCATTGGTAATATATTTGCCACGCGAAGCCTTGATGCCACGATTCCAGGCGGCATAGACTGTTTCGCGCTGTGGCGTCCTTATATATTTGATGTTTGGGTATTTCTCCTGAAATTCCTTGACAATCATCTCTTCATTTTGCTCTGAACCGCTGTTGACAACAATTATCTCTAGCCTATCTGAAATGGTCTGGGCCTCCAAGTCCTCAAGACAACCACGGATGAAACGTTCGGCATTATAGGTGGAGACGATGGCAGAAACGAGGTATTCCCAATCATCTTCCACATCACCTTCACCAAAAGGAGCCTCCCCCGGTTTATGGGGGTCCCTCGACTTTTCTAATTCTGATACGTGAAAATGGGTACTTGTACTTGGTTTAGGCTCATGGGATGACATCCACGCCGTGGTTGCCATTGAGCCATAGCCGATCCGGGCCATTCCCTCGGATAGAGCTTCTTCCAGCCGATCTACAGTGTGCTCCCATGTGTAGTTATTGGTCACGGTCCGGTAGCCGCCTTCCCCAAACCGAGCCCTTAAATCTGCATCAGTCGCAAGACACAGTAGCGCCTCGGCAATTTTGTCCGGGCGTTTGGGTGGCACAACGAGGGCGTTGTAGCCGTTGAGCAGATAATCACTGGCTCCCACGTAGGTGGCGATCACCGCACATTTGGCAGCCATAGCCTCCAACGGTGGAAGCGGTAGCCCTTCGAAGTGGCTGGCATGAATGAAGATATCTGCCGATCCAAGCAATTGGGCAAACTCGGATTGGGGAAGCGGTGGCACAAGGCGATGGGGCAGACCTTCCATATTTATTGCCTGACCCATCACGTACACGTCCAAGTCTACGCCCTGATCACGAACAATACGAAGGGCGTGCACAACGTCGTGTGCGCCGCGAAATGGATTTTCGCGGCTCAGGAACAACACCCGGAGTGGGCGGTTTCCCTTAGGGCCAGGCCTGAATAAACTTATGTCCACCCCTCCAGGAACGAGTGGAGAGAGCACCTCAAGCCCATAGATTAACTCTAGAATCATCCTCACATAGGATGAGGTGGTGAAATATTGTAACTCGGGCAGACGATACGAGTTCTCAGACATCACACGCCAACTGTCTGGTCGACCCGTGATCTCGGGAAACTTAGGTTCGTAGGAGTGAACCCAATAAAATTTGCCGATGGCATTAGAACGGGCCACGATTTCGGCGGTGGGCGAAAATGGACTGATGAGAATACCTCGGAAGTTAAGCAGTTCAGAGACTGGCAAAATAGGAAAGTCTGTGGTTAGCCACTCGCAACGCAGGTCAGAAAGGGTGACATAGCACGCGGTTTGATAGCCGCGGGCGGCAAGGCGGTTGAGCACCTCGGCAATGCACCTCACACCGCCCGAGATGTAGTTCATTGTTTCAGTAACAATGGCAATGGGCAGGGAGTGCAGCAACTCCTTGCCGGTGGCAAGGGCAGACGATGGTCTCCTAATCGGCGTATGGACATTGCGCACTTCAACGGGAGACCTGGCAAGATATGGCTCCGCATGCTTCGGAGATACAACACGGTGCGATTCCGCATGCTGGACGGCTTCGGCAATTTGATCCCAATAGGACACATTGGCGGCCTGTTCGAAGATCCAATGAAGGAGAATCGTCTTTTGCTCTACAATAGCCTGATCCAAGTGCGGGATGATCTTGTGGCTGTCATTGCAAAGCGGCGGCACACAGACATCAAGCTGGAGATTACCGTGGTCGAGGCGGTCCATGCCAAACTGAAGCGTTTGTCTACCTCCCATGATCATCTCGAAGCCAAACTCATTGAGCACGTCGAGCAGTTCTTGAGTGTAGGCGTTGAAAGGAGCGATAAATTTTCGAATCTTGAAGTCGGAAAGAATCTCTAACCCACGTTGAATTTTTTCGCGTACCTCCTCGCGCGACGCATGAGCAAATTCACCGCCATACGGCCATGTCTCCGTAATGCTGTGCCATGTTTCTGCAAATTCATGCCAGCCGTGACTGAACCCATGCATGGCGACCTCGCAGTGGTGCAAGGAGCGAAGAAAAAATAGATCGGACTCGCGGTTGATCAGGCCGGGCGATACGCCTAGCACGTAGGACACCCCCCTCTCCTCGAACGGTCGCAGAAAGTGGTACACGTGCCTGCGGTGATCGTAACTGCGATCAGCAAGCAAGCGATTGTAGATAATAAGATCGCCGTGCGGGTAATCGTCAATCCGGATGATCATACTTAACCTCTAAGTTGTGGCGCGGTCCTCGTCACTTGTGCCCGACTATATGCCCATTGGGAAGTCATTGGATACAGGCGAGAGAGGTTTTTGTTTGTTTTTCTCTTTGTGTTTCTTGTTTACCAGTATCCGTGACCAAGAGACGATAGTTATGGTTTTTTATGTATTCATGATACTTGGCTATATCTGTGGTATAGCCAAACATTGTCATTGCAGGCTCACAAATGCGAAGCATTGCCTGCTGGGTTTCCTGGTCAAATCTAGTAAGAAAATTCTGGATATGTGGCCTATTCATATCCTGGATTTTGTTGAAATCTGGCCGTTTAATTCCATCCCGAAAGGCATGGACATAGAAATACTTATCTTTGACATTAATCCTTGGGATCCCGATAAACTTACAGATCTTATCAAACGTTGCTTCGACATTGTTTGTCAAATCTTCATAGCGCACGATCAGGTACTCGTTTAAGTGGGGCAAATCGCGCATCAACATCTGGTAGGCATTCACCCACTCTTGGCAGCAAACAAGGGGAGATCTTTTTTGCTGCAGCGTTTCCCCGGTCGCTTGGACGACACCGTTCCTCACCAGTATGATGAACTTGGAATTCGGAAACAGAGCCTGAAGGAATCTTGTCTTAATGATGTTATGAGGACTTTTTTCAGCCAAAATAGGCTTTTTTATGTCCCAGTAGCGAAGCCAACACCTGTACAACCGAATCCGGTTTTCTGCGGTTGCCAGGGGGTGATCTTCTGTCATGTGATATTCTTCTGTGAGATCTTGATTTCCCTTTCCCCACTCATAAACGTCCTGAACCCACTGGCCTTCTTCTATCTTTCCATCTGCATTTCTCAAGAATGAAACTCTTTCCGAGAAACTCAGGGCGTTAGCCAATAAAGTTGTTCCCGATTTTGTGGCGCCAGACACGAACAGATATTCCTTGATAGAGATCATTCTCTGCGTAATTTCATAAATCTGAATTCTCTGACTATAGTGTACCGCGTCAGAAACGGTGAAGCCTAGCGCATCGAGGATTTGCTCCGCGCGATGGATATATTTGTGGTTCTTCCGGACATGATCATACCCCTGTCTGGCGATCTGTTCCCGCTCTTCAGGATGCGTAAGGTAGTAAGAAATCTTCTCGTCAAGATCGTCCCGGGTTTCATAAACCACGAGGTGCTTACCCAACGTGAAGAGTTTTTCGAGGCCCGGCGTGTAGTTCGTAAGCAGGAAGGTGCAGCAACCCAGAGTCTCGAAGGTGCGGTAGTTGATGTCAATCGAGAAATTACGATTCCAGTGGACCTGATAACTGTTAATCGCACGTACCATGTCGGGGCCAATGACCATCTCGTCGTGCCTAAGGTTCCAACGCTCATTGAGATATTCGATCCACTCCCCACGGTTGACAACGTTGCCACAGAAGCCAAGGGACACTGTTTTCTGAACATTAAAAATCTTGTCCACCAAAAAACTATCATATGCGTTCGGCAACCAAAGACTGGTTTCAGCAAGTCCGGTAAAGCGGTCAACAAAGTGTTCTGTGGCATTGAAAACCAAGTCAAACCGGTGGCGGCGCACAAAATCCAGATACCGTTCAACGCCCATGTGCGCGTCGATGCACCAGAAGGCTTTAGGTATCTTCAGCGTTGCAAGGTCTGGGTGCCAGCCTGTGTCGTAATTTTCCAGTGAAAGCACGGCGTCATACTGACCAACGATGTCATCAAACGGTTGACGGAAATTGTCGTGCCCCAAACCCCACACGTCTGCGGACACGCCCAGGTGACCAAATGCTCTCTGCAGAGCAAAGCATTCCCGAAACTGGCGGTTGCGCTCGTGGCGGCCATTTTCCTGGATAATGAGAATCCGTTTTCTGCGCGAGGAAGTCGTTGCAGTGCTTAGGCTCCCTATAGTCTCAACTGAATGATTATTTTGAGATGACTGCTGAATCCTCGGAGTGATAAGGTGCCCATGCTTGGAATTTTGTTTTTGGAAGTACAGTTCCTCATACAGCCGTGCATGTTGACTTATATATCGCTTGAGGTTATATCGCTGCTCGATGATCTGGCGTCCTCTTTGTCCCAACCGCTTGGCCTCCTCGGGATGCTCAATTAAGTAGCAGATCGCATCGGATAGCATGTCCACATCTTTCGGAGGAACCAGAATTCCACTTCGACCATCTTCTACCACTTCGGGGATGGCGGCAACTCGAGTGCTGATGACAGGCTTTGCCATGGCCATGGCCTCGGCATTGACGAAGCCGAACGAGTCGCCTAGGGTGGAATAAGCAAAGACATCCATGGCAGCTAAAACGCCAGGCACGTTCGTGGTTTCTCCATAAAATTGAACATTAGCATCAAGCTGACCAGCCAACACCTCAAGCTCATGGCGAAGAGGACCATCCCCCACAATGAGGAAATTCACCTCTGGGTGGCGCTTCTGAACCAGGGCTGCAGACCGCACAAAGGATTCGGGATCTTTCTCTGGCACAAGGCGACTTACCCGCCCGACAACCTGACCATCGAACTGGACCGCAGGGCGGATAGTTTTGGGATCGAAACGTGAGAGGTCGATTCCCGGATTGATGCGCACCATACGAGACTTTACGCCGGCTTTTTGCTGAATTCTCAACACGAAGTCGGTTTCCAGGATCACGGCATCAAAATGTTGGCCAAAGGCTGGGACCGGCCAGGCAATGCTCTGCACCTGAACAGGGACTTTGGCCATATAAGCTGCCTGAAACCCGACGTGTAGTTGCCCGCCTCCATACCAACTGTGGAACACGTCAAATTCTCTCAGTTTTTTCACGAAGTCTTGGAATTTTCTCTCGCTAATGGCCCCTTTTTGGTCAAGCACAGGAATGATTTCCACTGGTATATCGATTTCTTCAAACAGGGGCAGCATAGGCCCGCCTCCTCGGAAGAGACAGACCTCGATTTCAAACTGATTCCTGTCCAGGTGCCTGCACAGTTGAAGAATGTGATTCTCAACCCCACCTAACGGCAAATAACTGTGTACATATGCTAACCTAATTTTATGAGTCATTCTTCGTCTATCAGTCTAAGCGAACGGACAAGTAGAAATCACACCTCAAATGATTAATCTTCGTAAGATGGACACTATGCTATTAGTTCTGGTTTTAGATTTAACGCGACCTTCATGGCCTCCCTAAACAGGTCATCCCTCCCAGATTTATCCAACTCATGGCCAATAATCAAAAAGAGATCAGCCAAATCCGATACGCTTTCCAGTGGGCGGTTGAACGACAGACCAAGGCTTTCAAGAATATTTTCACAATAGCTCACGCATTTCTCAAGTTCACCATTTTGCACGGAAAAGTTAGCCAGCCGAAGTGAAACATTGACGAGTTTGGATTCAATGCCCAGGGCCTTCTCATAGAATTTTTGAGCAAGATCTTCCTCCCCTTGTTCACAGTAAAGGTCGCCCAAGTTGACCAGGGCCTCAATGGAATCAGGTTCTAATTCCAAAGCCCTTTCATAATATTGGATGGCCTCTCTCTTTTTACCAAGGCGATTCTTTGCCAAGGCCAGACCCAACAAGGCCCCCAGAAAGTCACCCTTTTCCTTGAAGGCCTGCTGGTAATAATAGGCGGCCTCCTTCCATAAGGATCGGTTTTTATAACTGTCGGCAATAATCTTCAGGCATTCAAATGCCACTGGCGCACCGGAAAAAGCATGATCAAATGCCTCCTTACACCGATGAACATCCCCTTGTTCCAGGTAATAATCTCCTAAAACCAGATGAACGCGCCAAGCTTCTCCAGTGGTATTGTTGACAATATAGCCAAAGCGACCGGGGTGCTCCTGCACGGCCTTGAGAAGATTGAAATAGTCATCGGAAACCTCTTTCACACGGGCCCAATCCTTCAATCCGTGATAAGCCATTACAAGAATAAAATGGGAATCAAGATGGTTAGGAAATCTTTTCAGTGCCTCAAGGGCATACTTCTCTGCCCCCTGAAAATCTCTCTGTATCAGCAACGAGGATGCCACAATAAAGTAGGTCCACAGAATCAGAACCCCGCCTTTTTTTTCAGTGTTTTTGGCTAATTCAATCGCCTTGATACCTGCCGAGACAGCTTCATCGAACATTCTGTTCATGGAATAGCTGACAGCGAGGTCATGATAATGGCGAAAATTTTCAGGGTCCTGTTTTATTCTTTTCTTTAGCAGAGAGGAAGTACGAACAAACTTTGCCTGCATCCTCTCCTGGCCCAAATCATAACCATAGTGATAGATCTGTGCGGAACAGGCCACGGTTGACTGGTATCCGGTCAGCTGATTGTGAACAATGCCCGAGTAAAAGATGGCTGGATCTCTTTTGAACAAACGCACCTGATTGAATAAACTCTGACTTGTTCCCTGATTAAAAAAATTGACCACGACAACCATCACACTATCGATTTCAGGGTGTGAAATCGCCTCTCGAATCTTTACGCCATCTCCAGGCCTTAACGCCTCATCCGCATCCATAATGAAGATCCAATCTCCGGCGGCATAAGAAATGGACTGGTTTCGGTGCTTGCTGAAGTCATCCTCCCAGGGATGGTGATAGACCTTTGCGCCATAACTCTGGGCTATGTCAACGGTCCTATCGGTTGAACCCGTGTCCACCACAATGATTTCATCCACAAAATGCTTAACACTGCTGAGACACTTTGGAAGCATCTCTTCTTCATTCTTCACGATCATGCAAAGAGAAATCTTTGGCAAAGCTTTCTTGTTTTGAGTCTGGTTGCTCATTGAATTCCTTCTGTAACCCCGACGTCCAACCGTCATAAAGTCTACAACTATTTTCTTCGGGCTGGCCTCTGTCTCAGGATGCTTCTAACCATTATCTAAAGGGCGCGATTTTTTACCTTAAGTGAGCGAAAAAATCTGTCTGAAAACTTTTTTGAAATCCATGAGTGAAGCCTCCCCTCCCTTCCGGACGGGGATTCTAGCTGACGGCAGCGCTTCGCGTGCGGGGCACGGGCCGGTCAATCGAGGTTATATGAAAATATTGTGCCGTGTTGAAGACATCAAGGTCTCACACCCGCCATATGGAAGCGTATTTTTCCTTGAGCCTACGGTGTTCAGCTCGCAATTCGTCTTTAGAAAGAAACCGGGTTTCCATCATTACCGCTTCGGTCTCCAATAGGTCTATCTCAGACCATTCGATCTTGTGGTTTCCGCTGTATTTCTTCCAGAGCTCAAATTCTTCACACCCTGGGTAAGGGGTCATAATGCTAAAAGCGAGCCGATCAGGTTCTATGGCATCAACAAGAGCCTCGGTCTGTTTTATGGTCTCAAGAGATTCACTCCTTGATCCAATCATAAAATATCCACGTCTCTTTAAACCAGCTGCCTTGGCTCCCTTAAATGCCTCTATGATCTGTTTGGGCGTAATTTCCTTTTTTATCTCTTTCAAAATCTTTGTCGAACCACTTTCAACGCCCATCCACACCTCAGTACACCCGGCGCGTTTCATCAGGGCAAACAGCTCCGCGTCCACAGTGTCAACCCGAGCATTGCATGCCCACACAACGTCCAGTTTTTCTATCATCATTTTCTTGCAGAAATCCACGACCCTCTTTTTGGAAATAGTAAACGTGTCATCGGCAAAGTTTATGCGATCAACGTTATAGTGTAATTTTAAGGACCTTATCTCGACAATGATATTCTCAGGTGAACGTGCGCGCCAAGTCCTTGTCCAAACCTTGTTGGAGGCGCAATAGGTGCATCTGAAGGGGCAGCCCCTACTGGATAAGACCCATGCTCCGCGATCACCGTACTTCTCATAGCCAATGTCAAGGAAACGAGCTTGACCAAGCAAATCCCGGTCTGGAAAGGGAAGGACATCCAAGTCACTTATAAGCGGACGTCTCGGATTATGGATAATGCAACCATGCCTATCTTTAAAGGAGAGCCCCTTGATTTTAAGTGTTGAACGGCACGCATCGATTGATTCAATCAATTCCAGAAAAGTTTGTTCCCCTTCACCTCGGACTACATAATCCACAGCTGGATTCTGGAGGGTCCCATCGGGCTCTATTGTCGGATGAGGCCCACCGAAAACCGTTATGATTTCCGGATCTTTCCCCTTTATGTCCTTTGCCAGAGAGAGAGCATGTGCCATCATAGGCGACGTAGCCGTAAAACCTACCACATCCGATTCCCTACATCGTTTAACGATTTCCTTATCATCTTCCCAAAATGCGGAGACGATGATACCCACCTCATCAAATCCTCGCTCCTTTAAATAACTTGCCAGATATCCAAGATTGAGTGGTTCGTGAACGTAGGTGGCGTTATATTTACCTGGTCTAGGCTGCACCAAGGTGATTTTCATGATACCTTTCTCAAAATTTTTCTGACAGGCTAATGACCTCGTCTCCAGCGCCTAAATCAAGGGGGCAGAAAAGCTGCATGAAAGGCGACGGTTCCGTTGAAAGTCTATGTGCACAATATAATCCTCTATGACCTTTTCAAATTTCCGGACCATTTCCCCCTCACTGACCCATCCAGACAGAATAGCATTGGAGACGGCTTGAATTCCGTCCTCTGAAGGGGTCAGGCTTGACGCAAGAAAGTTTATCCATAATCAGCGTGCTTCGGATGAGTCCTGACGAAATACGTGATATAGACGGTCTTGATCCCAATTCTCGATGTCCTTATGAACCGCTTCAAAATCCTCCATGATGCCTATATCCTTCCAGTATTCCTCCACCTCAAAGCATATCACCTTTTCTCCTTTTTTCTTTAACATCTTGATGAGTTCAGGGAAATCCATCCTGCGCGCCTTTGGAAGATAATCAAGGAGCCCCGGATCGGCCCCGTAAATGCCAGCGCCAACATCAAAAAAATATCGTGGTTTCTCCTCGATGCTTTCAAATATTTTTCCATTGGATTGCACCACGCCATAAGGGATATCTAATTTGAACTTAACGATACCCACCGTCAGAGTAGCTTTGTCGGAGACATGGGTGCTCATGAACTTTTTTAGGCTGAGATCAGTCAGAATATCTCCATTGATGACAAGGAAAGGTTCTTTTATTGTTCGATCAATGAGGGAGAGCGCGCCGGCGGTTCCCAGCCTGATCTTTTCGGTTGTATATCTGATATGCACCCCGAATTTTGATCCGTTCTGGAAATATGCCTTTATGAGATCTCCTTGATAGCCCGTTGTGATGATCAAATCATTGAACCCTTCATTTCTAAGCTGCCTTATGAGAATTTCCAGAATGGGTTTATCTCCAACGGGGAGCAAAGGCTTGGGAATAACCTTTGTGTAGGGTCTAAGGCGCGTACCTTCTCCTCCGGCCATAATCACTGCCAACATGGTGCTTCTCCTTAAATCTCAGTAGACAAAGGTTTGTGTTTTACTGGATTTCAGGGGCCTTGAATCCAACCCGCTGTTTTGTCCAAGCCTTCCTTCAGGGGTGTTTGTGCTTTCCAATTCATCATCTCCTTGGCCCTGGTCTCAGAGGCGACTAATCTCTGGGTCTCACGATTTTCCGTTCTAAATCTGCCTTTGTCCTTAATAATGGTGAATTCCAATTTGCCTTCCAAGTTATAGCAAATGCCCTATCCTTTGATGTCCAGGCGTGTATCAAGCTCAAAGCCTTGTAAAAGTTTTAAACACCCCATGTAATAGGCTTTAGCTTCCTTTGTATCTCCTTTGATCCAAGCTATCCTTGCCAATCCAATTAAGGCCCTCATGTAGCTGTGCGCAGTGAGCTGGGAAGCCTCCAGTATCTTGGCAAAAGCCTCCCTCCCTTTATCAAGGTTATGGGATGCGATAGAATGCCATCCTGTTCGGAGATTCCCATAGATTATCGATATATCTGAATCTGGGAAACCACTTGAAAGGGGCCCCTCTATGCTCTTTTGACTAACCTCATAGTAGAGCTGTTCCATCTCAAGCCAGTTTTTTCGATAATCTGCTTTCTGGCAAACTATGGCATGGCTTGCTTCTTGGAATTTCCGTCTTTTCTCATCATCCAGTAATATTTCTGAAATGGCATCTGCGACGGAATCTGGGTCGTTTTGGTTAACGATCCTTCCGTTTTCCCCATCCATAATCCATTCCCGCATGCTTTCAATGTCACTGGCTACCACCGGCGTCTTACAAGACATAGATTCTAACATGGAACAGGAAGAGCCATCCGTGTCCCGCAAGGTGACCATCACATCTGCAAGATTATAAAGGATAGGCATTTCATCAAAACTCACATTGTCCATAAAGGTGACGTGACTCTCAACATTAAGTTCTTTGACCAAGTCATGAAGATACTTTTTATATTCCTCATAGGCTGTCCCTTCGCCTAGATAGTTCTTTAAAATAAAAACGGTGTTTGGTATTTTGGATATGATCTTTGGAATCGCTTTTATGAGGACGTCTATATTGGCCGGAGGTCTAAACTGCCGGGGGCTGAGGACAACCCTTAATCCATTGATTCCTAATTTTTTGGCCAAAGAAGAGGTATCAAGACCCGGTCTAAACAGCTCCACATCAATCCCAAAGGGTATATATTTCACACCATCTGAAAACCCTCTTAAGTTTGTGGACGCCCGAAGTAAATCCATGGAATCGGCTGTGACCAAGGGACTTGTCTTTAGACAAAACTCACTAAACCTCCGATTAAAATCGTTAAGTTTCGTATCCAAAAATATATCGGACCCCCAACATGTGAGCACATAGGGCTGAAAGCCCGTGAGTGCTCCCCACCAGCAGCGCTCTGTCAGGTAATGACCATGGAGGATGTCAGGTTTTATTCGGTCAATAAGGCTGTTAAGCTGAAATACACGCTGGATAAACAGGTCTTCATACTTGTCGTTAGATTCATCGTTTTGTGGTGTTTGGGGAAAGTGTAATTGAATACCCTCCAGGCCCTCCCCATGCTCGGAAGTGTCAAAGATATGGACCTCATGGCCCCGGTCCTTGAAAAAGCACACATACCTTTTTGTGTGTTGACTTCGGCAGTCTGCAAGGTAAAGAATCCTTAGTTTGTGTTTTGTGGATTCAACCTTCTCCTCAACTTTGGTCGGAGCCTCTCCACTTCTATCCTGAATTGTCTCAGACAATGAATTTAACTCCTTGGCGAGATTGATCCCGCCTCTGTGGGTCGGATCGACTGTCAGGCATTTGCCCAAAAATGTATTCGCTCCTTCCAATAGGTTATGATGACATTCATGTGTTAAATAGGCCTTGCAATGTTCCCAGAATACCCTGGCCACCTGGAAGTTGAATTCTGCCTCTTTTGCTTTATCGGGCATGGCAGCCCAGTGAATTTCCGGAAAAATTTCTTCCTTTGAAAACATTTCCAGCATTTTTGTAAGCATCAAAGCGGTGCTTGCCGATCTCTCTTTTAAACTGCTTCTTCGGTGGGAGATGTTAGAACCATGGCGACGATACTTATAAAGGGGAAGATTGATATGCTTAAATTTCCCGTGTTTTGCCAACTTCGCAGTATAAACGCTGTCTTCGTTAATTATAAAATCTGAATCAAACCCTCCCGCTTTATCTGAGATTCTCTTTGTCACCATCATCGAGGGGAAGGGCGTAATATTTTGACCAGCACGAAAGAGAGCTGGTATCAATTCTTGGGACTCATAGTCTTTGTATGTCCATACGGCTCCTGTTTCATTTCCGTTTTCATCGATAATCTTAAGATTGGTATACACCACATCCAAGTCAGGGTTTCTCAATAAGGTAGCTACTTCTTTTTCAAGCATAGTCGGTTCGTACATGTCATCTGAATCCAAGAATGCGATGTAATCACCAGCACATTTATCACAGGCATAGTTCCTTGATGCTACAACGCCACTATGTTCTTTAAGGTGGTATTTGATCTTATCGGATCTGAAAGTTTCGATGATTTGTCTTGTGTTGTCGGTTGACCCGTCATCAACAATGATCAGCTCATAGTTTTGGTAGGTTTGATCTAATACGCTTCTAATAGCATCGCCTATATACTTCTCTTGGTTCCACACGATCATGTGCACACTAATCAAAGGATGGTGATGAATCTCCGCAATCATAGGAATGGAATCTTTATTGTCGTCCATTGGCAATGTGGCTTGTCCTCTTTTCTCGTCTTGACCAAATCTGACCGCCTTTTTGGGTTGCGCACTGATGCAACTCATCATGATCTCAAGGTCCTTGAGAAGACTGTCATAGAAGTTGCGATAGGCATCAAGGTTTTCTTTTAAGGGAATCCTTCTGTCCAAAAATTCAAGCGCATTGATCACCACGATGGGTTTTAAAATCTCATCAACACTCTCGATAGACTGATGGATCTCCTGGAGCTTTTGTAGATTGACGGATGCCGGCATATTGAAGTAGTTGATTGCCTTTTTAACCATGCTCTTGACATGGCTGTATTCCTTCATGAGCCCCTCGGTCTCCCTAAAAGCCTCTGGGGGTCTTTCCGGAGCCCTTTCTATGCCTTGGCCTTTTACTTTGAACACTTGAAAAATCATCTGCCCAAGAAACGCATCCTCAGCCTCACGGGGATCTATATCCTTTGACGACCGATAAATTAGATGGTCCCCAATGTCAGCAACAAGCTCGCCTTTCACGACCTTCTCCACGACCTTGAAAACATCTTCCAACTTTATCTGGTTCATGCAGTATTTTTCAGGATAGGGACACACCTGTTTGTAGCAATCCCGGCACAGTGATGACTGAAGTACGTGGAATTCGGTCTGCCAAGGCCCTACTTCTTGAAAGGACGTTGGCCCGAAAAGGGCTATGACTTTGCGTTTAAGCAAACATGCCAAATGCATGGGGCCGGTATCATTGGTGATGAAGAGATCACAACCGCAGATGGCCGCCATCAGCTCCTGTAAATTGAACTGTGTGGCTTTGATAACATCTTTTCCTGCTCTTCGGACAATTTCATCAACCTTATCTTCTTCAGCCTTTGCCCCGAAGACGATCACCTTGGCTCCTAATTCATCTTTGATTCTTTTGGCCAACTGATCGTAATGCCCCCACTTTCTGATCGGGGTCCCGGCCATGGGATTGATGCCCACCACAAGATCTTCATCTTTTATCCTGTGGTGGTCAAAAAATGCCTGAACATTCTCCGCCGCTTCATGATTGATGTAAAGCGTGGAGTCAGGTATAAACCTCCCCTGTTCATCAATCATCAGGTTAAAGATCTCTGTACGGTGGAGCAGGTTATATCTCCTCATGAGGCTTGCGGAAACCCCAAATAGATAAGCCGCCCAGATATTTCCGTGGATAACAGGCATCCCATCGGGCGTCAGGGTCATTCCGATCGTATGCTTGGCTCCAGACAGCTTAGCCAGGACAGCCGACATGGGCAAAACCTGAAGATTGACCAGGAGAATATATTCGTTTTTTGTCAATAATTCGACAAGGCTGGAGATGTCTCTCAACAGGGCCTCAAGGTCAATGGAACGCCCATGCATAACCTTCTCTAAATAAGGGTCAAGAGGATTGTCCATCAAAACATCTATGTCAGGGTTGCCCATAAAGATATACTGAGCTGTTTTGCCAGATAAAAAGGAGATTTCTGCATGGGGATATTTTTGCCTTAATATGGAGAATACCGGAGCGCTCATGGCCACATCGCCCAATGTCCCAGGCCATTGCAAAACCAGTATTTTTGAAGGCTCTGGATCGGTCTGTTTATCCGGGATGTATCTGACCCCACCATAGCGCCAGTTCCAGTTGGGCGAGGAAAAGAGCCGTCTATCCAGGATACAATCTGCCAAAAGAAATACGAGCTCCTTTTTGGTTAAAGGTTGAAAGGACCATCTTTTCTTATGAATGGCAGTTATTATTTGCTGAAACTGTTGTTGCATGGGAACCTTTTGTGCTATTGAATATCAGAATGCTAAGGCAATAATTATGCCAAAAAAACAGTAAGGTGATCATCCTACAAAACGGATTCGACACGAGATTATACTCACTTTCGCACTTCAGTAAAACTTGAGTCCATTCCCATGAAGTAGTTTCATCTTTTCATGGGGCAAGGGAGATCTCTGATCTCACCAATCGGCCTGATTTCCTGCCCTCAGTATCGGCCCACGCATGACTACATAGGATCGAAAAAATAACAGTTATGAAAAATTAAATGGTAATGAGCTTTTTTTTGTGATATTTTTAGAATTATGTTAAAACAAAAACTACCTCTCGAAGGCAGCCATATCTTTAAAAAGAACATGGAGGCGCTCTTCGATCTTAACCCGGAATTGCACACCTGGCTTGATGGCGCCCAAGCGGACCCAGGTATAAGCCCCCTGCCAACCAACGACGGTTCAGCTAATCTCCTGATTCGGCTATCATCCGGAAACCAGGTTCTCTATTATGAGAGATCCCCCTCTGTTGAAGCAGAGTTTTCGGTCATTCATGGCATGGACCTTTCAAGCGGTAGTATGACCTGTCTGGTGGGAATGGGTCTGGGATATACTGTCAGTGCAATTCTTCAAAAGATGGCCCATGGACATCATATCATGGTCCTGGAGCCAAATCCTTGGCTGCTTAAGCTGGCATTGCACCAAGTGGACCTTGTCGAGCCCATCAGAACTGATAACCTGCACATTGTAAAGCCCGACCAAAAGGCCATTGAGAATCTTTTTCTGCATCTCCTCAGCAAAGGGCTTCTACATAAGAAAATTAAAGTTATTGTGGATCCCAGAAGCGAGGCGATATCCATTGAATATAAAAAATGGGGCAAACAAATAGAGGAGGCCTATCGTTATGCGAATGTACTGATAAAAAATGCCACCCTAATTGGCAGGACCTCAATTCAAAATGAGATCGAAAACACCATCATTGTATCTCTGGTGCCCGGTGTGGAAATACTCAAATCTCTAGTCAAGGGCAAGCCTGTCCTTCTGGTAGGCCCTGGCCCCTCGTTGGATCGGTCCATGGAAAAAATAAGCCAGGCGCAAAAAAAGATGTTTGTTTTCGCATTTGCTGCCTCCTGGAGGAACCTACTATCCAATGGCATTGCAGCAGACTTCGTCTTGACATCTGATAAGAATATTGAGTCTTTTGGTATGCTAAAACATACCCGATTTGCCCAGCAGACCCCGCTGATTTTTTCTTCCTCCTCCCATCCTAAATTCGTCAAAAAATACCTTGGGCCTTGTTTTGCCGTACCTCAAAAAGCACTTTACCCTATGCTTCCTTCCCACAAGCACCACCGACTCTCCTTAAGCACAGGAACCTCTGTGGCCGTTTTTGCCTTTAATCTGGCTGTTTACTTGGAGGCAGATCCCATTATCCTGATCGGACTTGATCTGGCCGTGGACAATGTTACCCATGCTAACGGGCACCACTTCAGGAGGCACCTTGAGCCCGATGATCCTCGTTTAATCAAGGCCCCTGGCATGCATAATACAATAGTCAGGACCTTTCCCCACCTTTCAGATATTAAACGTCACCTTGAGTGGCACATCAAATGCTCGGAAGCAAGACCGATCAACGCGACTTTGTCAGGCGCTCGTATCGAGGGGACTTTAGAAATGGACATAGATGAGGTCTGTAAAAATCTGCCTGACCTTTCAAAGAAGCTGCCATCTGCGTCTTTATCTCTGGAGACCGTTAGAGAGAAGCTTCCTGTATCCAGTATGAAAGCCTTATCCAAGGTCTTCCAAAAGACAATGGAAATTTGCTCTCGCGGCATTAAGGCGTTAGAAGAATTTGACAAAAGGCTCAAGAGGGGCCAGATAGACCAGGGACTGGCAAACCAAATCAATCAGGACGGGAAGGAGATACAGGATTTTTTGGTTCAAAACCCATTGCTAAATCAATATATGTCTTCCATCTGGTTCAAACTCAAGCGTGAGACTCAAAAGATCGCATCTATCTCGGAACCAGGGCGGCGTCTGAGTGCTGAAATCAGAAAAAATCTTGAGGCCTTTACAAAAATGAAAACTGAATCGGAAAAAATTCTGGAACGAATTTCTGAACAACAAATGGAAATGGCAAGGGTGGGCAAAGGCATGGATCAAACGTCGCAAGATGAGAAACTGGTTGAACGTATCTCTTACATCTATTTCTTGTCAGATAATGGCCTTCACCATGAAGCCGCCATGGAGCTTGATAACATCATCCCGGACAATGGTTTTGAAATCCGCCTCCTCATGGCCAAACTCAAGGCAAGAATGGGACTGTTGTCAGAAGCGACCAGCCTGCTTGAAGGAGCAAGACTGGATGCCAAAGCAGGGAAAAAACGACGGCTCGTTCTTACTTATATAGAGGAGGAAAAAAGAGACCTCATAAAGAAAGCGCGGGGAATTATCCAATCCGCTTCCCGCATTGACGCATATCTGATGTTCCGGGAACTTGCCCGCTCACTCCCGAACGACACAGAAGCCGAGGGACTGAAGCAGCGTTTATCCAAAATCTTTGAAGATTCCCTGGAGTCCCAATAAATCGGGATGGGGAATGCGTTCACTTGTACAGTTCAAAGCTCTGAATAGACTTTTTCTACCTCCTCGGCCATGTGATCCAGAGTGAATTCCTTGGCCCTCATAACACCCTGGTCAGCCAGTGACTGGCGCCAGTCAGGCTCGCAAATAGCCCTTTCCAGGGCGCTGCAAATATCTTCTGCCCTGATATCTCGATCCCCGTATTCATCCACGACCAGAGGAATCTTTACGCCATTCAGGTTATGAGTAATGATCTCATCCAAGCCATCGGCATTGGATGAAATCACGCATGTACAGCAGGCCATGGACTCAATAACCACCAAGCCAAAGGGTTCTATGAGTGAAGGAACGACTGCGATATCTGCCAAATGATAGTAGGGTATCACGCCATCAAAGGACAGCCAGTCAATAAAATATACGTTTCTGCATTCGGCCAAATAAGACCTTAACCAGGTATCTGCACTCCCATTGCCCAAAAAGATAAAGGCAATCTGGTCATACCTTTCGCACAGGGTCTTGCAGGCTGAAGCGAGAGGCTGAATTCCCTTGACCGGTTCAACTCGACCTGCAAACAGGATCACTGTTCTGTCGCCAATCCCGAGTCGTTTCTTGATTTCCTCCATTTGGCTCTGGTCGGAAAAATTGGCTAAACGATCAAAGTTAATGCCGTTATAGACATGCCTTACTTTTTGAGGATCAGCGTCAAAATATTTAACGACCAATGAGTTCATGGCCCTGCTGATGGCGATAATCCTCGCACTTTTAGCACAGATAGCTTTCTGACGTTCTGTGTCTGCTGTGTAAAGTGCCAGTTCATGGGGATCCACAGGAGTACCCTTCCTCTTAATCAAGTCATGGACCATGGCTATGTGGACGGCGTGAATGGTTGTAACCAGCGGGACAGAATATCTTTTCGTCAGAACCTCCATACTTGATGAAAACTTGTTTGAATGGCAGTGGATGATGTCTATCTCGTCTCCTTTTTCAAGCAGACCCTGAAAAATATCCATAAGCATGATATTTAGCCTTTCAAGCCCCCTATCTTCTGCAGGCAAACAGAGCCGATAAACATGGATCCCCTCGCCTGAGCGAGACAACCGGATGCTCGTTCGGCCGTCCGTACTGGCGGCCGGATGAGCCACAAAAATCGTGTGTCCCCTTTTTTTCAGACTGGTTGCCAGATTGTAGAGATGGGCCGATTCACCACCCATATAGGTAGGCGGATAGGCATTACCGATGATAAGGATATTCATAACTCATGTTGTATGGCTTTAACGCGGGTTTTTAAATCTCATTGGTTATTCATGGCCACACTCAACATGTACTTGACGCGTTTTTCTATGGTATGGTTGTTTCGCACCGCTTCCCGGCCGCGCTCGGCGATTTCTAATGCCTCACCCCTGTGATCCAGATAATAGGAGGCCTTTGAGAGTAATTCATCAAGTGTATGGTAGGCTTCAACCTCCTTCCCAATCTCAAAGAGCTCGTCCAGATCACGGCTGTATTCGGCCAGGACAAACCCGCCACAGGCCATAATATCAAAGACCCGCATGGTTACAATATCGGCCTGATAGAGCCTGTTGATATCCACATTGACGAGGGAAGCGCTATAAATCTTATTGATCTCATAGGTATGGCCCGCACTTCCCATATATTTGACTCCGTATTGCTCTGTTATCCGCCACCCCTGGTCTCCCCACACATTAAGGCCCAGGCGACCGAGACTGGCGATGTAGTTGATCCGCTTCTCAGCTGCAGCAATCTCACCGACCAGCATGAACGGATTATGCGCCCCCGGGAGATTAAACAGGTAACTAATAAAGTCTGAAAAATACTGACTCAAGAGATCGGGAATCCGATAAGTGGAAAGATCTTGCCGCTGGACCGACAGGATCTCTTCCAACAGGCGATTTCCCTCTTCTACCGCATTGGGAGATCCTCCACAGTAAGCCTTATAATGAGAAAGAAAGATATCCCGAAAGGATTTGGCCTGTTCAATCATGCTAGATCCAACAAATGATAATGACGAGCCATAGCTCTCTTTTTCCTTTAATGAAAGTTCTGCTGGAAACCTTTTTTCAATATTGGATGCAAGAGGTAGGTACTCGACGTTTTTGAATCCAGCCTGGATAAATGCCCTCACATTGGCCTTTCTGTAGGTAAAGATGAAAGCTCGATCTGTAGGTGCATTACACGGTTTAAGGCGGTCTGCGGCAGGATCTACCTCCCAGCAAATCAGGTCAACGCCTTGGCTATGGCACATCTCCGCCAGGCCATTTGTATAGTTAATGGCTATAATCATATTGGGATCAAAACGCTGGATTGCCGTCTCTATTTCTTCAAGAGCCAACTTCTTGATCTCGAGGGTGTAAAGAGAGTAGCCAAACCCCCTAAGAATTTTACCTACATCATCCACAAAAAGATCTCCTGAACAGATGATGGCTCGTTTTTTCCCCACACCATCCTCAACCAGCTTGTATTCATTCTCGTAAACCGAGCGCAAGAAAGGATGACATATGACTGAAGCGCTTTTGACCGTATCAAGCATGCCAAAAAGATCCGCGCACATATGTAATTGCAGTTGTCCGGAACCTATATACTGACTGTAATCTCTTTGCATTAATACCAGACGGACGAGCCAGGGATCACGGTCCCAAACTGTGATTCCGGCCTCCTTGAAATGCTCTAGCAGATAATCAAGCTGTTCACCCAATCCAATGCCAAAAAGGAATATATTTTCTCCGATGTTGGCATCGCCCAAGGTACTGAGAAAATCTTCTTTACCAACAACAAAAGGTAAAAGGGTGCGGTGTCTCTGGTATCGGGCCTCTCCACCTTGTAAGAAATGGATATGGGTCCCGTCAACTGGAAGACATATACGCCGAACCAGATCCTCGTTGACAGGCATCAGGGCCGCCAAGTTTTTCTCTAAGGTGGTCATGGAAAAACGTTCTGGAAGTTTTTGCTGCATTGGTCGTCTTGTTCCTTTCTCAATGGATTTCTTTGATGGGATGTTTTTGCAAACTGGCCATCTTCCCGGCATCGTAACCTCTTTTGAAAGAGGGCTATCCCGGTCGTCCAGCCATAAAAGCTTTAAAGAGCCTTTTTTGAGATGGGTATCATTAGATTCTCTGATATGTCTTGGGGTAAAACCGGGAAAACTCCGGTATCAGTTGGAAACCAATCTGATTCATTTTCTCAATGAAAGCCTCTCCGGAAAATGAAGCATTTGTTTTCAAATGCGATGAATATTCAAGTTGAGCGCACGACTCAGAACATATCAGGATGCCTCCAGGCCTTATAATACGATGTAACTTTTTGAGCATTTCAACAGGCTCTTTTACATGTTCCACCACTTCAAGGCAGACAATGCCATCCACACTTTCTGTTGTAAAGAGGTGAGGCAAAGGGATAACGTTAACATCCATGGCACGAAGACGATATCGCCATCGTGCAAATTCAAGGGTCTTGCCAGGCAAGTCTACATGATGTGTTTGTATCCCGTATTTGTTCAAAAGAATTGTCAGGGTCCCCACTCCGGCCCCCCAGTCCAGCATTTCTTTCAATCCAAAGTGGAGGCATATCCGCACTACTTCTCCTAAGGTAGCCATTGTAGGGGGAGAGGTATGATTGGCCATGCCATCGTAGATAAATGCCTCAGTCTTTTTGTAAAAATCATCAAGGGACTCTTGATCATCCGGGTCTGGATGAACAGAATTCCAATCCCTTTCCACTGGGACCTCAACTTTTACGAGGTCGATCAATTCAGCAAAACTTTTTTTGGTGTATAGCATGACCTCAAATATTGCCGAAAGATATATGTTAAGTTCACTGGGTATCTGAAGAATCTGCTCTTTCAGTTCTTGAGGCATCTGGCTGGCCAAAAAAGCATCCACATGGTTTATCTCTGGAATTGCCTTATCAATGGGGTGTTGGCTATCGACCGACAAAGTCCGAATACCATCTATGACTTCGGCTTTAAGAACCGTCTTCATAATGTCTCCCACGTGGTTTCAAAATTATTATGGTTGATAGGAAAAATCGAGGATCGCTTATGCTCGCACCAAATTTAAGTTTATCTGATAGCCCTTAGCAAAAGGCTCTCCGCCGTCCGTTCCACCACTTATTTGTGTTTTCTTCTATGTTGGAGCCTCTTGAGAAGAATTTTATACGCTTGCCACATATCGATCGCTAATTTCAGCAAGAAGTTTTTGTGCAGCATTGTTTTGGGGATCTTCTCCGAGTATTCTTTTACATTGACATACTGCCTCTTCAAACTTTTCAATTTTCAAAAAGAGTTTTGTCAGTTGTAATCTCGATTCCACATGGTTGGGTAAGATATCATCTGCTATGTGTAAGGCTTTAAGGGCCTCGTTCAATTTTCCCATCGCCAAATAGGCCCGGCCTAAACCCAGCGATGCCAACCCATAAAAGGGATTGGCCTTTAACGCAAGATTAAAGAACTCGATGGCTTTTCCGTAATCTCCAGATTCTTCCTGCATTCTCCCAAGCGCGTCCCAGGCCGGGGCATACATGGGAGACACTTCCAGGGCATCTTTGAAATAACGGTAAGCTGCTTGCTTATCCCTGTTCAAAAATGCCAGGCCCAAGAGGAGTTTAGTTCGAAGAGAAGCCGCACACAACCTATTGGCATGATCCAGGTAGTAAATGGCCTCTGTCTTACCATGCCTGAATAAACTTTCGCCTAATCTAAAATAGGGGACATGGTATTCAGGCATGCTTTTGATCGCTTCTTTGTGCAAACGCCATTCTCCGATCACGTCACCTCGATTATTCAAAGTTAACCCACGAAATGAAAGTCTCTCAGCCATAGTCTCTTTTACAAAATAGGCCTCAGAGTCACTACTGATATGCTCCAAAATTTCATCAGGCAAACTTTTTCGAGGTTTTGTTTCACACATTTCATGATAAAACTTAACACGTTCTGGTGCTCGAAGGCATTCCAGGCGTTGCTCTTTTACATACTTATAAGCATTTTTTGCCACTTTCAGACGCAAGTCTGGATTCTTTATCAATCTTACAAGTACATTGAATAATTCGTTCTCATCAGCGAACAGGAAAGCATTTACTCCATCTAAAGCATGTTTTTGATAGGGCGGCAGTGCGGAGAGGACAGGTGCTACACCGCGTGAGGCATATTCAACGAATTTTATGTCCGATCTACATCGATTATATTCCGTATTCAGAAGGGGAGCTATTCCAACATCAATGGTCTCAAGGAAATCATAATAGTCATGCAGACTGCCTGGTGAAGTATAGATCTTCTGAGCCCCTGGAATATCTCTAAAATATTTAAATCCTGCCTTATTCCCCATGTAGGAAAACCGAACATTGGGATAGGCATTACAAGTCTTAATAATTGTCGGAGCGATCCATTCTAAATCTTCTAAATGCGACAACGAGCCCCCCCAGCCTATGGTAATTGCACCACTCCTATCCTTGGAAAATTCGCCGACACTCATGATATGGTTTTCAAAAACAATGAAACAACTGTTGACAAAGCTGAAAGTATTTAAGAGTTCTTCTGTGGTCACTTGAACCGCATCAGCCAAACTGATGTATTGCAATATCGTCGCCAGATTCAAAGGGTCCTTGAAGTATTCCCTCATTGGGTCCCTGCGCTGAAAACCAATAAATATGTCAGATATCTCAAAAACATTGGGAAGGCCTAGCCTTTTCCTTTCTTCTATAATGGGCAACATGTCCTGGTCGCTCACCATATGCAATATCAGAATATCAGCTTGAAGACACACCTCCTTCAAATAGGGAGAGTATATGTTAATGTTAATAACTTTCACGCCGTGGATTTTTCCCATGGCCCTGGACGGCTGCTCAATCCTGTAGATAAAGTCGCCAATGTTCATGTTTTGAGGGTGATACACCTGAACCAACAACAGGTCGCTTCTCATCTCTTGTCTTGACATATACTCCATGCTTGCCAGAAACTTTATTATAGATATCTAGCGATCATCTATCTAGGAATGCTTTTCCTAACTTTTTGTCATGTCTATCAAATCCGGGTGAGATCAGCTCTTTTTCAAAAAGCTCTATATTTTTAGGGTTATCAGCACCACCCTCACCATGCCAGACGTGATTGATTATTATGTTGTTATACATGTACAACTCGACACCAAGCCTTTCCAGTCGCAAGAAAACCGTCAAGTCATCCCTTCCATACCCTTCATATTCTTCCGGCCAATACCCTATCTTTTCTAAGTGCTCTTTTGAAACGATCATTGAGTTCCCGGTTAAATGGGCAAATGGATGTATCTTAACATTTTGGTCAGTAATGCAGGCCTTAAGTTTTACTATCAACCCATCCAGATTTTTTCTGTATCTCCATTCCCAAGAATGAAATGATCCGTCTTCATTAACGTGCCTCCTGAGACCGGAGCCAGCGGATTGTGGAATATAGCTTTGTGCCAACTTTTCAAGCGTATCAACGTCCAAGTAGGAATCACCCATAACAAAGAAAACAGGATTCCCCTTTGCATGGCGAATGCCGTTGTTCAGGGACCTCGCAAGCCTCATCCCCTTGTTCGTTTGCGCAAAGCCCTCAACCCAATCTTCACTTGCGTAGTCTTGGATAAGCTCCCACGTTCCATCATTTGAGCCATCATCACAAATTATCCACTCAAAATGCTTGTATGTCTGGTTTTTAAGGGATTGGTATAGCTTAGGCAAGAGTTTGATATGATTATATGTCCCTGTAACGACGGATATCTTCATCCCCTACAGCAAACCTCAAGTATTCTTTGTTTTTCTCTTTTTTCTCTCTTCATATTCAGTAATGGTGTAGAACTTTGAAGTTGAGGGCACATTGGCGAAGAAATTCGGCATGGTCAATTGGATGTCATTAGGTGTGCCGTAGAAATGTCCATGCCCTTTAATCCATTCTCCCCTTGGCAATGCGGTTTCATCGAGGGACCAGTTGTAGATATATATTTTTAACCCCTCGATCCACGGCTTGGGTTGGTTACGATCTACAGCTACAATGTATCCTCTGTCCCTCAGGCACTCATACATCTCCTTAGAAGATAACCAGTGGGGCGCTTTGAAGACCTTCACCCAATTGAATCCCAGATCGGTAAGCACTTTTTCCGAATCGGATATCAGCTTCTCTGCGTTTTCTCTATCAACCATGCATTCTTTTGGGATGTGGGCATACCCATGAACAGCAATTTCAATCCAGTCGTGCCTTGAAACGATCTTAGCCCATTCCTTAAGTCTTTCAAAAGGCAGTTCATTCTTGAGCACAGATATGTTCATGGGAATCGTAAATGCAGTGACCTTGAAGGCCGGGTAATGCTCTTTGATGCGAAGCAGGTTCTTAAATGCGGAACCAATAGTAAAGTCATCGTAATCGATCACGAAGTTCTTGTGACCATTTTCGTTACTTTCTACATAACGCGTAATTTTTTTCCGTTTCAGCCTGTCAATATACTCTGGATATTTCCGCGCCTGAGTCGTTGTTGAACCCAGGTGCTCAACCCTTATGTCTTCCAGGCGGCACAGGAAAAAACCGCTTTTCAAGCAGTGCTTTGAAAACTCCAGGTCCTGAATACCGTGAAAGAAGTCCTTATCCCGCCAGCGGAAGTTTTTGTATGCTTCCTTTGGGGCTGCAATACAGATACCTGGGAGGTGTTCTTCAACTCGGATTTCCTCATCTCCGATTTGGCCTAAGTTGCATGACTTGAGGGGTTCTATCAGCTCTTTTGGTATACCTCCAAGATCGTCTCCCATTTTTTCCACAAAAGGAGAGCATACGATTCTTCTTGTTCTTCGGTATATCTCCCCAATGCGTTGAAGCCAGTTCTCTGTAAGGAACGCGCAATCGTTGTCCACCTTAACAATGATGTCATAATCATCGCCAATCGCTTCCAGTGCCTGATTGCTCCCCATACTGATGCCAACGTTCTGATCGTTCAGAATGAGCTTGTATGGCTTGTATTTGTTTTGAAGCCATTCAATCGTTCCATCCGTGCTCCCGTTGTCGACTACAAAATGATCAAACTCGTAGCCGGAAAGCTCTTTCATGGTCTTAAAGGTTTCTTTTGTATAATCCAGCCTGTCATAGGTCAGTGTGAAGACAGTAATCTTAAGCCTTGGTTCGTCGCCTATAATGGTCTTTTCTGGCCAAATCGTGCATCGTGTTGGGTCAAATCCTGGTTTCTCACGACCTGTTTCAGGATCTTTTTCATACTGAACTTTTAGCTGTTTCATTTCTGAATGAAGGTAGTAATCGGTAATTACTTTTGGAACTTGTATAAACATTTTGTTCGCTTTGGCCATTCTGACCCAAAGATTCCAATCGATGTGTTTTGGAAGTGTTTCATCCCAGCCGCCGACATCCAGAATCGCCTTCTTTCTGCATAGAACATCCGAGGTGTCGATGTAGTTCCTAAACTGCAACTTGCGTGGAATGAAAGGACTGCTAATCCCGGGACGGTCTGGAAGCTGGCCGGCTTCATCTTTAAGCATGCGCATTCCGTATACACAATCCGTGTCTGAATGTTTCTCCATGGCCTCCCAGAGAACTTGAAGATGATCTTTTCGAAATGCGTTATCATCATCCAGATAGGCGATGAGCTCAGCCCTTGCGGCAAGGGTTCCTTCATTTTTCGGGCGGGCATCTTGACCATAATTCTCGTTTCGACGCAGGTAGGTTATCCTTTCCCCTAACCTTTCCATGTAATCTTTGACCATGTCTTCAGTGCCATCGGTTGAATGATCGTCTACCAATATGATCTCCCAGTGTGGAAAGGTTTGATTGATGACACTCTCCAGTGCCCTTTTAAGTTTTTCTTTCCTGTTGTATGTGGTGATGACAACCGAAATCATTGGTTTATTATTGGACTGTGCATTGTTTAATGATAGAGGTCTCGGCTGAGACACTTTCTTTTTATACCTATGGGATTGGCCAAGGGTGCTTTCTTGATGTTCAACAATGAGGGCGTTTTCAAGATACAGCATAGGGATGGTCGCTTCCCGACAGAACCTGGAAAAATTAGCATCTTCGCAGCCACTCGGTCCCTGATTCAGATCATTCGGCCATTGGAAATTCCGAACGATCTCTGCAGGAGCAATGCGAGCGAATCCCCCCACATGATGGGTTCTTCGGAATGTATAATACGTATCCATTTTATGAGAGTATCGGACGAAATGTCCTAATCGGGGTTTCTGGCCTCCCACATTGCCACCAGGATTGTCGATGAGTCCTACCGGGTAAGGAGAAAATACAGCGTTTGGAACAAGTTCATGGATTGCGTTAATGTGGGAAAAGAAATTTGGCGATCGAACGATTGCATCCTCATCAAGCTTTATAACTAACTCCCCTTTCAAGTATGGAATAATTCGGTTGATTCCCTCTCCTGTCCCATAGTTCTGGTCCCAAAGATGCAATGTCAGGGGATAGGACTCTGATAGTGTTTGCAGGTAGCTTCGCATGCTCTCACTTGGCTTAACTCCCTGAAAACAGATATGATGCTCAAAATCGGCATCACCACCAAGTTTTTGAATCGATTCAATGAGTCTCTTTAAATAGAGTTCCCGGCCAAGGGTAAATGTAAAAATACTGATCATATGAATTCTCTCTGTCGGGGGATTATTTATTCACCTGTTCGGTTTCCATCTATATCTGGCTCTTTCTCCAATGAACTGTTTCCTCTCTCCGAGACATAGGCTATACGAGCTGGAGATTTCACCCGCTTGCTTGCACCTCAGCCAATAAAGGAAATATAAATTCAGAAACATTGTAATTGGATTATTTCTATGTAAGCGTATTTGCCCAAAAATTGACTAATCGTTCTTTTTGTCTCTGTAAACTGTATCGCTTTGAAGTTTTGAGAGCTTCTTCTCGGAGTTCTTTCCATGCAGGACTTTGGGGATCCATGTAATAATCGCTTAGAATTTTCTCCAATGCTTCTGCCAAGCTTATGGGGTCTTCATCAGGCACCCAGAAACCGTTTTTTTTAGTGGCATAATCCCGCCCCCCACCTCCTGTAAATCCCACTACAATGCACCCGCAGGCCATAGCCTCCAATGGTGGTAAGCCAAACCCTTCCCGGAAACTTGTGGAAAGGAAAAAAACACTTTGTTGAAGTGTTTGGGCTGTCTGCTGTTCCGACATGCCGTCAATGGCAATCCATGGAAACGATTTAAATAGATCGGGACGTCGATGCCGGATAATGCCTTGGACTTGACGAATGTTCCATAAGCCTTTTCGCGGCATAAAGGCAATTTGTAATCGGTGGATTTCTGGCCTCTCACAAAAAAGCATGTGGTCTATCCCATACGGAATATACACTCCTTCAATTCCAAAAACATAGAGGACAAACTTCTGGATCTGTCTAGAACTGACCAAAACTCTTTCGACTCCATAGTCACTCCATTTTTTATCTATTGGCATATAGTCAAAGATATAATAATGATTCTGACAGAAAACTGCCTTGTGACACTGGATATTACTGAAAGCCTTCAATGCATCAATAAAAACTTCTGGAATAACAACCCAATCATTTGTCGCGATGTGAAGTTGTTTGGATCCGTCAATAACAGGGACCTCCGAAGAAAACCATTCGATTTTAAACCCTGGCGTAAAGTGAACAACACTAGCGTCGAAACCTGATTCTACAAGATGTTGAACATGGTAATAGATTGTTCGGATACCGCCTGTTGGTTTTGATTCGTCTGAGCAGAGATAAAAAATTCGTGACATGGCCATGTCCTCTAATATGGATTTATCATTTCGTTGGTAGATAGACTTATTGAATATTCAAGTCCCACAGGGCTTTTTATTCCCAATCCGTCCTCTCAAAAAATCTATAAACCTCTGCCCTTACAACCTCTGCCACCCTCTCTACCAGAGCATCAATTGTGTTTGGATTTGAATGGTCTTCTTTTACTTTATTGCTATTGCTGAGCTTCCTCCTGATCTCAGCCAAGCTCATCCCTTTTCTTCTCAATCTTTTGATCTCCTCAATGATGGAGATGTTCTCGGGGGTATACCGCCTCTGCCCACCCTGGGTTCTCAAAGGCACCAAAATGCCCTCAAACTCTTTCTCCCAAAACCGCAACGTGTGTTTTGGTACCTTGAGCTGGTCACTGACTTCTTGAATACTTGAAAGTTGGTCTCTGATCTCCATAGTTATTATCCACGATAATAATAAGGGTACACTTTGTTCGAGGACTGCTTCGCTTGAGGATCGTCCGCCTCTGGCAGACTCAAAATAAATGATTTTTCAGCCTCCAGCCTTAAGATCCGCCACAGGCGGACTGCGCCTCCCAACATCAAGGCAAGCTTCGCCCCCTTGGATTACATGGCAGTTGACGTCATAACTTGCTGAGTTTTCAGTTTTTTTAACACTCAGCCAGGCAGTACCACACATTCCCAAAACCGTCCGGATCGGACAGGTCACTGCGTATTGAACCGCAAAAGCAAGCGCTAACTCCGCAGGTTCTGCCTGACGGCAGTGCTTCGCGGGCTACAGGGGGCTTCAATGCCCTGCCAGGTATTTGTTTGTTTTCCTACGTATCGGAGGGGTCTTGTTGAACTTTAACTTTCACTTGAATTGCAAGCAACTACTATGCCAGCAAGAGAACGAGCATTTCAATTTATGATTTCAGATAGATGTAGTCAGTATGGGTAGGGTGAAGGAAAGAAATGCCGGTTTGATGTGATTTAAAGTTGAAGAATGTGCCGGTAGGTCGGGGAAGGATGGAATAACAAAAACTTTGCCTAACGCCCTCTATTCGCTACGGGCGGAAAGTCGCTTCGATAATGAGACCCAAGACTCTCTTTTTGTTTTAAAGCGGCTTTGCTCATCAAGCCCATTACGATAAGCCTATTCCTTACGTCTATAAGATCTCGTAGGTCCACATCTTTAATTTCTTCAACATATGAGCCAGCCGTCTGAGCCTTGGACAGGCACAATCTCAGGCCACTTTCGTGCCTCAAGGGCATCAAGTACTGAGAAGAGATTTCTCTTGTTTCCTCTTTGATGCATAGCAAATCCTCATTTTTCAATGCGAATCCTTTGTGGCTTACTCCGTTCTTGATAGATTCCGACAGTCTTGCCTTCTCGGGTAATGCGCCGACCTTTCCAGCCCGCAAGGCGGCAAATTTGCCAGCCCTGGCACCAAATACTTGGGTAGCCGTCATCATGCACCCTCCTATACGATCAGCGCCGTGAGAACCTGCGGCGACTTCTCCAGCAGCAAAAAGTCCAGGGATTGTGGATTCGGCCATTTCATTAATCTTTACACCACCATTAAAGGCATGTCCAAAATGTACCACTTCCATGAAATCTTGCTTCTCGTCTTCTTTTCTCCAAGAAACCTTTTTCCCCAGCTGCCTCTCCCCGGCCACAGCAATATCCACCAAGTAAGAAGAATCACGGCAACTGAATGGAAAGTGTTTCTGTCTGTCATCCACTGCTCTAGCCCTTGATCTCAGGTCTGGGATATGGATCTCAAGCAGATCACGGCCCTCTGAATCGCATAACATACCCGGCTTACGCAGATACGTGAGGGGCAAAAATAGGCGAGTGCCCTTTTTTTTCAATCCCAACATAAACTGGACAAACTCAAGATTATTCAACTCAGCCCCGGCCCGATAGGCCAGGGCATAGCCATCCCCGATTTGCCCATCGCTTACAAGATGATCCCTGAAAATGCCAGCACCTCCCCCTGTTGCCAATATTGTTGCCTTGGCATTGATCTTGAGTATGTCTCTGGAATGCGAAACGGCCCACGCCCCCCAACAAGCCCCGTCGGCTATAATCAAATCCACCACATCTCCAGTGATTATTTTGACAGACCACTGTCGAATCATTGACAGGAAGGACTCTCTTACGGTTCTGATATCCTCAGTTAAGAAGGCCCGTTCACAATCGCTGAAACAGCCCTTGGCTCGGATATAGTTCCCTTGCGAATCTTTTCTGAATCGTATCCCGTATGAAATCAGATCCTCCATGCGAGTGCCCGACTCTTCTACCAGAATGCGGACAAGCTTCGGATCACACCGTCCAAGGCCCACTCGCATAATATCATCGTAAAAAGCCTTTAAGTTTTCATCTGTGCGCTCTTCGCCAACCAAGGCCTGTATACCCCATCCCTGTGAAACGGTGGAAAACGTCGAACCAGACCGTGTAAGTTCTCCTTTGGCCACCATGACCACCTCAGCCCCGGCCTCAGAAGCAGCAAGGGCGGCCCGAATACCAGCCGCCCCAGCGCCTATAACCAATACATCTGTTTTAACCTTTTCCATTATTTTTCATAAGACAGCAGCAATCGTACTTCCTTCAGCAGAAGTTCCCTATCCGTTCTCACCAGTATGTTCAACAGTGTTCCAACCAATTCTGTCATTTCGATTTCAGCCGGCAAAGCACGAAAATTCACCTTTAGGCTCAAGATAGAAACGGCATCTGTGCTCATTACTACCAATCCAAATGTCTTTCATATCCCAATTCCACTAGAATGTCCCCAGCATTGCGCTTAAACTCCTCGATGTGATCTTCACTAAAGAAGTTTCGCCAATCACCTATATCACCTTTGCGGAAGGTGGGTATTTTTTTCTTTATTTGAATTCGGTCATAATTCCGGACGACATTTTTTATTTTTTCAGGGCTAATTTCAATTTCATAGAAATCGAGAACACTCCTAATAACTTGGTATGGATTCTCTTTTAACCCTTCATATGTAACAAACATAAAATTATCAGGATGTTTTTCAGCATAGTCTTTCCATTTTCGGACCCATGGTACATATCTCTTGAAGACATATTTAGCACTATACATAATTCCTTCTTCAATCGAACAATCATGGTACAACTGATAAAAAGGATTGTCCCTCAGTGTTTTCACCCAAAAGTAGCGCGACACGACCACATCCCTTAAATCTCTCCACATTAACACGATTCTTATTTTTTTCCCCTTAACAACACGAACGTTGCTCTCAGAATATCGCGTGTGGAGCCTAATTACAGCATATTGATTTCTTGGGACACTATCGAAGTATTCCGAAAAGATGTCATGCCGTTGTGTTATTCCTGTCGGGTCATAGCCTGAATACAAAAGGAACCCAGGAATATCCGCAAGCATGTAACACAACCATGTGGAGCCTGATTTCGGTAGTGCAAGCAAAAAAATTATAGGAGGCCGGTCTGCGTTATTCATCATGTATGCTCACCCGCCCTAAAGGATTACGGCTTTGTCGGAGTGAAGCCTCCCCGTGCTTCCGCACGGAGCTTCCCGGAAAGGAAGAGAAACATTTCATGATAGCTCCCCTTGATCCCCACCCTTCCGGACGGGGCTTGCGGGGAGCAGGCCGGTCAAATAGCAATCCATCAGAGTCCACTTCTAGAAACATTCAAAGAATTTTGTATAGGATGAGTCATGACAAGCAGTTAAAAGAAGTGAACCATATCCCCTAAAGCATCCTAGGCTCAAATCACATCCCGATTCTCGTCCATCGCCTTTTTCAGCCGAAACATGGTCTCGTCGTCAAACTCGGTGAGGTTTATGGTAAATTCCGTGGCATTGCCCAGTGATCGGATATAGGCTTCTTCATCCTTAATCTGTGATTGGGCCTCATCGTAAAGCGGCGTGCCAGGGTAAGGCGTGGCAAAAAAGGAACCACACTCAAGACCCATCTCCCGCTTGAAATCGATCGTTTGCTGAATGGTCTCAAGAGTCTCCCCAGGGTATCCAAAAATGAAAGTCGTGTTCGCATAGATGCCAGCTTTTCTGGTATTGATGATGGCCTGTTTGGCCTGGTCAACAGTGGCCCTTTTATTCATTGCATCAAGTATTTTTTGGCTTCCCGATTCAATGCCGTAGCCAATCCAGACACAACTCACTTCTGCCATTCGCTCCAAAATTTCCGGCTTGGCACTGGTGACCCGGCCATGACAACCCCAGGTGATGGGAAATTCTTTCCTTTCCATCAAATCACAAAATTCTAAAAGTCGTTTCTCTGAAGTCATCATATTGTCATCCACAAACCCTATAAAATCTACCCCGTATCTGTCCACCAGGACCTCAATTTCGTTAACCACATTTTGGGGTGAACGAAACCGGTAATTAGAACGGCCAAACAGGTGGTAGCAATAACGGCATGAAAAAGGACAGCCCCGGCTTGAAATAATGTTCATACTCCGAGTCACTTTAACGTCTTCTCTGAACCCGGAAGAATTATTCGCCACATCCCCCCATATGGGGTTTCTTAAATAGATCTCCATGGGAATGAGATCCCAGGCTGGAAAGGGGATCTCATCAAGATTCTCAATATTCTTTCTCGCTTCGTTTATCACTATGCGGCCATTTCGTCGAAACCAGATGCCGGGCACCTCTCTCAAATCGCCACCAGCCTTAATGGTCTGGCAAAGTTCCAGCATGGTCTGCTCTCCCTCGCCAACAATCGCGATATCCACTTCCGTGTGTTTGAAAAGCAGATTGCTGCTGGACGTAGCAAGTCCTCCGCCAGACACAACTACTGATTCTGGGTTGATGGCTTTTAACTCAGGAATCAACCATTTTTGAAACTTGTAAGTCGTAATGAGGCCTGACAGGCCAACAAGATCCCAGCTCTTTTCTTTTAGTGTCGTGATAATTGTATCTTTGGAAGGTCTTAAAGCATTGACATCATAGATCTCCACATCAAACCCAGAGTTTCGCAACGTGCTTGCAATGGTCGCCAGACCATAGGGAATGCAATTGGGGTTGGCATCTAAACGAATAGGGGGGTTAATGAGGAGAATCTTCATTGATACTGGTTATAGAAATTACTCTGATCTTATAGATTACGCCGATTAAGCGAGTTCGTCCAGGGAGTTACGTTGTCCCTATTCCTAGCCAGCCATGCTTTTGCCTTTCGAGCGCAGGCTTTTGATTCTTCAATCAGGTTAGCGTATCTATCTTTCGTGTGTTGGCCGGTTTTGCGGTCATCTCCATGATATCTAACAGAATAAAGTATTTTAGGGAGATGATAAAACTTGCATCCTGCCATGGCAAACCTTAGATAATGGTCATAGTCATTTGCAGACTGACATCTCTCATCCATCAACCCAACTCTATGATGCCACTCAGTTTTGTAAAGATGGCTGACACCCAGATGATACCACCTAGCAAAACAGGCTTCAAAGCTGTAATCTGGCATCTTCATCTGCCTGATGATCCGCCCTTGGTCGTCCACAAGGTTCATGTCCGAATAAACAAAATCAGCACCGGTTGATTCAAGAGTTGACACGAGATCTTCAATCATATGAGGATGCGGAATATCGTCACCAACGACATATGTGCAGTAGTATCCGGTGGCCCGAGACAGACCTTCGTTGTATGTGCGTGTGGGACCTATGTCTTCATCAAATGTGATAATCCGTAGCTCTCTGCCACGAGGATAGGCCAGAATCTCCTTGCGGATAATATCTCCATTATCATCCAGCTCTACCACTGGATTACACGTTCGTGTGGCGATCTCGTACTTTAATCCCGCCAAGTATCTCTTGGTTCCGTCCGTGGAACCGCCATCAACAATAATGATTTCCAAATTAGGATAGGTCTGGAAGAGACAGTGGTCGACGCAGGCAGGGAGATATTGGGCCTGGTTGAAGGTGGGAATAACAATGCTGACTTTTTTCATTTGATCATTATATCAGCAGGACAAGACGATAAAAACTTTTTTCTCGTAAATACAATGATATAGATTTATATCACTTAGTAACTACGAAAACAAAGCCCAAGACACATGACATAATCCCGTAGGTATCTATTTTACACAACCGATCAATTACTTTTGCGCTTCCAAATATAGAGATTCTCGCGATACCCCCGGATTATCAAATCCATCGATCAGATGGCCGAATTCGTCAATCACCCCTATTTCACACATTTCAGGATCTGCCGATTCACCAAAATTTACAACCGAAATTTTACGAAAACCCGCCATAATCAGAAGCCAAGAAAGCGTATATTTATCCCAAAAAAAGTAATGGCCGATTTTAGACTTAAGATGCAAACCATCTGGGTTTCCTCCCATGTGCTGTATTTGGTCAATTGGAGAATCGAAGTATTGTTGCTGCCCTTTGAATAATAATTCATTCTCACCGTTATAAAAGGCGCGAATAAAAATCTCGCAGTCCGGAACAGTGATTCTAAAAATAGCCTTTTTCTTTAAAACACGATAACAATCCTTAATTAAAAGATAACACTTGTCAGGACGCAAGTGCTCCAGGGTATGAGAAGTGTATATTTTTTCGATACTATTATCAGAAAAGGGTGAAAGAAAATTCGTGCTCAAGTCATATCCTCCTTGCCCAAAGTCAAGGTTGTACCATCCTGTCCTGCGCCAATGGCTTCCCCCCCCTAAATTAAGTTTGACGATGTCCTTACTAAAATTAAACTCAAAGCGACCTTCAAGAGTGTTCAGGATGGAGCTTTGACTCTGAAGGTTATCGCTTCCAACCATCACGTTCTTTATGCCCAAGGATTTCAGCATCGACAGTATTGCACTTCTAGAAACACGCCCAGCTGTAATGAGTATAAAGTCGTAATCGTGTTTTTTTTCTTCGACTAATGATTGGGGTTTAACTAAATCTAACCCAAATATTTTTCCTGTTTTAAAGCTATCAACTAAAAAAGGGACTTTAATATCCGGTCTATCCACAGATAGTCTTTTCAAAAGATGTTGACAGAAACCTCCCGCCCCATATAAACAGAGCCTTGCATTCAGCGGAATTTCATCCAAGCTTTCGATTAGTTTAAAATCAGTCACTTTTTTCTCCGAACTAAGGACTCATTGTTTGTCAGCAATCGTAGCCGACCACGGGTCGTAAGTTTATCTCGCACATAGATCTTCAGCCCTAATAACATCAATAAACTATAGTGCGTTAGCACGGAGCATCCGTTCTAAAGTAAATAGGCCATTTCCGCGGGGATAACGCTGTGCCCAATTCTCTTTAAGTCCTGTCATATGGTACCGTAAATTCTTAGTTTGCCAACCGTTGGCGTAAAAGATCTGACGCCACCACTGGGTATTTTTTGCCAGTACATGGGTAGTATCCTTTTCATACTCTGGCACCACAAATCGGTCATTTTCACCTAGAGGCACAACAACGAACATTCGCTCGCATCGTTTATACGCTTCTTTTAATAACCGCTGTAAATATTCCTCCTCCAAATGTTCAAAAACGTCTTTGGCTATTAGCCAGTCAAATTGCAAATCTTCGGGGAACGGAATAAAATCATCACTAAATGATAATCGGCAATATTCCTCCACTTCCGGATCTACCATCTTGATCGCATATTCTGAAATATCACATCCGTAAGCTTTTATTCCCAACAGTCGCAAGGCCTTAACAAGGTAACCCTTGGCACAACCGAAATCGAGGACTGTATGATTTTCCTCTATTCCCAGCCTCTTTATCAGAAAATGAGCCATTCGCATTGTAAGCTCAGGAAGCCAACGGTAATTTTCATACATTGAAATCCCTAATGCAACACCATTTTCAAAATAATCACGATCGTATTTAGCCTTTGACACTTCCTGTATCTCGCCGGTCGCTCTATCTCCCTGTTTCTTAGTGATATTGATGACGCTCATTTCCCATGTCTCCGTTTTTCAAACAAAGTTTACATGCTGAAACTGTCCCTTCTCCAAGGGTTCGGGAACATGCTCTCCATAAAGAATTTCCATGAGCAGCCTATTCTGTCTGTAAAATACACAGCACGGGCAAAGCCTTTTGGTTTCAATCAGGCTTCCTTCTATCGAACGATCAAAAAATTCTCCAACATCTTCAGCATGACACAGGGCGTATTCCCGATGAAATTTCTTATTTGTTTTAGGTGAATTCAGAACCAAAGAATCACATGGATAGATCATCTGATCCGTATACAGTACAGGATGAATTCGCCCCAAGTGACATTCTTCAGGGGTTTTATGGGTCTTGTACTGATGGAAATATGGTGGGCCAAGTTCGTAAGCCATTTTGTGTAAGAAGCGGTGTTCATTTTCCAGTTTTTCACCCTGCAAATTACAGTCTGGAAGAAGCCTCACATAGGCCACCGGAACTGCCCTTTGAATCTCTTCAACCTTTTTGTATACACGAGTCCAGTGGGAACTGGACCTCTCATTCCATACGTAGCTGAAGCCAACGGCAACTTTGCTTTTTGATAAATCCGCCATGTCAAAATCCATTTTGTAGTCGAGAGTATTCAGTGAGATTCTCAGCCACGTGAGACGTGATATGAGATCAAGGTCGACTTTTTCATTAAGACTTAGGCCATTAGTAATCATGCCGACTTCCAAGCCTTGTTCATAAGCAAAACAGAGCAATTCATTGATTCTCGGATAAAGGGTTGGATCACCTCCGCCGGAGATGATCAATGCTTTTAACCCTCTTTCTTTCATCTTTTCAATGACGTTAATTATCAAAGAAAATGGCAAATCAGTTCTTACATCACGGTGTGCTACAGAGCAAAATACGCACTTCAAGTTACAGCGCTCTGTGGGCATAATATGAAGAACTATGGGAAAAGATCGTCGTTCGTACCTTAGCCGATGTATAACCTCGGGATGCGCCAGAATTTTGTCACCAGTAGAAGTAAACTGACGCTCTTGTAATTCATTGTATTGTTCAAAACTAGATCCTACCCTACCCTGGGGCAAAATAGTTGTATCCTTATTCATCATCTGGCCTCGATGCAGAAAAAGCAAATCGCAATATGCCTAATTCCTTCCTGTCAAAACTTCTGAACATAGGATTAAACTCTTGCCAAATTTCTTCTGTAATATCCATTTGCATCAAGATTTCAAATGTATTCATGACAAATCCTTGAGATAAGATCATATTCTTATGCTCTGGGGTAGTAGTTTGATTGTGAAAATTCATCTCCTTTGCAATCTCATACCATTCTTCCCTGGAATACTCCAAAAACTTCAGAGGATAATATTCTTTGAAGGACGAAAAGGTACGATGGTCTTGCGGATCTACCAGTCCCACTGTAGTTCCACCAGGTCTGAGGACCCTGAAAATCTCTTTATAGCCCTCTTCAGGCCCAGGGACGTGCTCAAACACCGCATGATGCAGTACCAAATCAAATGACTTATCTGAAAATGGCAATGCAGTGATTGTGCATGGATACAAAAGGCGGATCTTGTCTTTATCAATGTACAATTTTTCGTCTTGATTTAATAGGAGCCCACGCCCAAAGAGGTCCACATCCCATCGTTCCTCCGCTGTTTTTGCCAACCCCTCATAGAAACTCTTAACCTGCGAAACATCAGGATACTTTAATCTAAAGGAATGGTACTCCACTGAATAAACCGATTTAGCCCCAAGGGCATACAGAAGCAACTCCACTCCGAGATGTCCGCCCGGTCCAATGTGCAAAATATCCAATCCGTCAAATCCGCCCACATATTTTTTGTAAAAGTCGACTACGTCAAAAGGATGCAAATAATCAAGGCTGTACATTACCTCAAAGTAATTGACATCCCTTTGAAACCCCAGGCTTTCCAGTTGATACGAAACCTGGTCCCCGGCAGAAATGGTTGTAATCACCACAAGGTCCGTTGACGGATCTGTTTCTCGCGGTGGAATGATAGCTCTTCCATTCAGGCTAAGACCTTGCTTGGTACGGTCGTTATCTGCGAATATGATCGGCAAAGAGATGCCTCGCCTGACCAATTCATCAAGAAGCCCTTCGCCATATCCCCCTGCTCCAAATAATACTATACGCTTGGCTCGAGTGTTCCTTAAACTCGATAGAAAGATGCTTATGTCAAACACCTTATCGGAAAAGCTGTACATTCGTTCTCCTATCCTTCACTGTTTTGAAGAAGTTCAGCATTTTGTCTGCCTGGGCTTCCATGGAAAATCTATGCTTATAGAGTTTCAGGTTCTCACGATAATAGCGCCATGTTCGCCGGTCTCTTAGATGCTTGATTAAATCATCATAATCATCAAATATAAAGCCAAAGCCATTTTCTATAAGTGTCCGTTCCATGAAATTATATATCCCCCTTTTTAAAAAAAACGGAACATTGGCAGCTATATACTGAGCCATCTTGCCGGGAGAATTCAATCGGTTAAAGTGCCATTTTTCCTTTTCCAAAAAGCCCCAAAGCTTCTTCGGATGGGAATATATAAGCCCCCAATCGTACTGTCCCACTATTTTACAAGTAGTCCTCGAATCAACAAATCCATGAATGTGTAAATATGCGGGGAAACGATTGGCCAGATCATCGTATAGAGGGACGCATTGCTCCGGGATGTTGCCATAAAGGTGAACATGAATATCTGAGACAAGCAAAACCTCAACTATTTCTTCTATTGCATAGCGTCCATAATCAGCTCCCTTACCAAAGCAGTTATTATTGCTGGTGAAGCTCACTACGTGTATTTCTCCATCCTTGTCAGATAAAAGGGGGGGCATTTTCTCTGGTACAAATGTAACATACTGTGGTGGATCACCAAGAGCAATCAGATAATTATCACCTACACCATATTGTTCCTTAAAGTAATGATAGCTTTCAGTGTTTTCATAAATCTGTGCGTCTGTTTCCAATAAAACCTGCCTTTCGAGTTCGTCAAATTTACATAAATGCTCCTTATAATGCCTGATTATGGGAATATTCAGCTGCATTTCGATGAGTCTCTTTGTAAATTCGTTGGAACGGTCCCCATGGTTCAATATACAGTAGATAAGATCTATTTTATCTCTCTTTATCAGTTCATCAACCCGATTTTCAAAGTTGTTTCCTCCCATTAATTCATCTTCATCACTAAAATGTTCATAGATTAACGTCCCATCCTGAAAGTCCCACAAAGCTTCCACGAAATACCAAGTGGATAGATAGGTGAGTCTGCAACCCCTATTATGAAATTGTTTTAATCTGGAGCCATTGGTGGCCAAGCCCCCGACAATCAGAATATTCATTCTTTTTCCCCTTAGCCAAGCCATCTGACCGCTTGTTTTTTCCCCAAATTCCCCATACCAGCTCTATCTCCGCAAAACTCATTTTTTATGATCGAACATCTTAAATCTCATGATCTTCCGATCGCTCATCTGCAATTGTCTTGCCCATAAGAATCCATATCAGTAGCGTAGGTTTTCTAGCTTCTCTGGCCAGAATTGGGCTATGAATGGATAGAACTCATTTGCAAGTATAGAAAACACGTCCTCCTCAAAAAATAGATCATAACGATCAGACCAGTACATCCGTTTCTTGTTTACACGTGGCTTCTCAAATTCTTTAAGTGGAGGCACACCGATAAAATTTGCAATGCACTGAATTGTTGTGCCAAAGTCAAGGTAATAGTCCTCATATCGTATGTAGAATTTGTCACTGATATATTCCAACCACTGTTTGTTAAGTGGAATGTATGATCTCAAGATTTCCCACTCCTTTGAGTCGCTCATCAGTTTATAATCTAAACCGCAGGCCCTATGGGAAAGCATTTTCCCCCATGAATAGTATGAATCAATAACATAAGAAAACTGAAACATAGTCTTCACATACCTATACTCTGGATAATGAAGCGGCGTTGTAAAGTGAGCTTTAATCACGTATTCAGTACTATCCTCGCGGGGGATAAAGCCAAAGCGTCCGTCAATAGAACGTCTAAACCCGGGGCCTAAGTCCTCGTCAAACACAGAGCCATATCCCCAGTTAAGACATTTCATTAGATTATTTATTGTATAGTGTGTTCCTGACCTAGGTTGAGTTTCTAATATCAACTTTATGTCAATGTCCTGAGACCTATCAAAAAGTGTAACAATTTGAAGATGCTTTTCTGCAAATGTTTCCTTAATTTTCTCGGTAATCACATGATAGTGCACCGGTGAGGTCGCAAGAAAGATCACATCAAAATCGATGCTCGCAAGATCATGCAGGCTATCTGAATCAACGAAACCACAGAACCGACGACCAAGGATCCTTTGTAACACTTTGCCGGTTTTCTGTGATCCGAACAAGATAATCCGCTCCAACCTTTTAGCTTCAATGAACTGAGTTATAGCATTTTCTACATACTCATTCAGTCTGCCGAAATTTTGAAGATAGGCATACTCTTCTGGAGGGATTCCTAAGCTAGTCGTCCTTACGCCTGTTGATATCATCAAGACCGCCTAATGATTAAGGTACTGAATACATTATACCCCTTTTAACCTTTCCCTACACGTATCAATGATTGCCTTCAACCTGCTGCAAAAGCCCTCTCGCGTCCATTTGCTTATTCTTTCATGCCCCCTTTTTGCCAACATTCTTCGAAGGGCCCCATCGGTCCAGACCTGATAAATTGCCATCCCAATTTCTTCAGGACTATTTGGATCGGCTAAAATTCCAGCGTCACCCACTTGCTCCCGCACACCTTTTATATCTGAAGTGATAACCGGGCATCCCATGGTAAATGCCTCCAGTATAGGCAGGTTGGTAGGTCCCAGGAATGTTGGCATCACCAATGCAGTCGCCATTTCATACAAAGCACGCATATGCTCGGATTCTATATATCCCAGATAAATGATTTGACTTTCTATGTTCAAGGCCTTAGCCAAATTTATCATTTTTCTGAAACCATTCCATCTCTCCTGTTTCGATCCCACAAAAACTGCAGTGACTTCCTCACCTTTGCTTTTCTTGATGAAATAGAGAGCCCTTATAAGATTCTCATGGTTTTTATGGGGCCAAAATTGAGCGGGGTAAAATATGAACTTATCTGGAAGCTGATACCTTGCTCTGATCTCATCTACGCTATCTTTTTTGCTTTCTTCGAAAAGGTGAGGAGGAGGTATAAATGGGAGGACTTTTATCTTTTCAGGCCCTGTGTCATAGTAATCTATTAACTGCTCCTTGCCTACCTCGGAATCTACCATAATAAAATGTGCATCTTTAATTCCATTGTCATAAATGTATTCTCTTTGTTCATAGATTCCATCTACACTGAATTCCTTGAATTCGGGATGTATTCGATGGGAAATGTCGTGGATGGCCATGACGTAGGGGACACCTACTTCGAACGATTCCCGCTCTGGCGCTGGGTATAACATTAAATCTATTTTATGTTTCGCAGCCTCGATCTTTAACTCTGAAGTCAGCGACCTGGTCCTGAAGAAGACCCTTTTACCATGATGAATTGCCTCGTGGCATGGATCCAAACCACGTCTGGAAACAACCTTAAGCGGACAATTCTTCTCACTTTGGAGCCTTATCGTTTTTATATCCGCTCTTCTGTAAGCTGAAAGAGATTCTATGTTGTAGCAATGAAATAAAAAGAACCGATCTTCACCATTAAAGTTTCTGATGCAATCTATTAGAGTAAGAAAGTACTGGTATATCCCCCCACCAGTTTTTTCGTGCTTAAAGAATACTCCTATCTTCATATAATCATGCTATGTTGCCTTAAGAATACAGGTCATATTCCAAGATGACAGTGAGGTCGGTAAGCAATGGCTCATTAACAGGAATCATCTCTCGTTGATCTAAACCTAAAACCTCACTTTATCTTCATCCCCAACATAAGGCCCCTGTTTGACCTCAATCATCTCGGTTTCTTCCAGCATGGTAAATCCATGGCCGCCCGATGCCAGGAGTATCACATCCCCACTTTCAAGAATTGTGGATTCTAAGTATTCTTTTCTATGTGTATAGAAATCAACTTTTACCTTGCCCTTCTTAATGAACAAAACTTCCTGCGTTAATTGTACATCTCGATTTACCTTCTTATGTACATGAGGACATATCTGGTATCCTTCAGGACGTTTCATGTAGGCAAGTTGCTGGGAAAAATCATTTGGGGTAAAAAAAGTTATACCCTCATTCTGATAATTATGCTTTATAATGATGGCAATTATATGATTTCGGTAACTAACCTTTTTAATCATATCTTTTCGAATATCCCTAGATAACGCAGCGCCAATCAGACACAGTAAGCCTTAATCTCTTCCAAAATAGGGGAAAAAGGGACATCAAAATCGTAATGTTCCCGGTATGCCTGGTAGGCTCCCTTTTGATAATTATCATAATTATGAAATACTTCCAACAAAGCTGAGCTTATCTTGTCCGGGCCAGTCACGCAGACGCCGCATTTGTATGTCTCAAATATATCCCGTATGCTTCTAAAGTCCGAAGCAATAACAGGAAGGCCTGCTTTTAAATATTGGGCTAACTTATTTGATGAGGATCCAATTTCAATGAAATTTTCATCAATGGGACTATAAAACATAAGGCCAACATCAGCAGAGGAAAGCGCATAGGGAAATTCATCATGCGGAATAGGATCGGTAGAGAAGATCACATTCCTACCAGCGACTTCTTTTATCTCGTTAAAGTAGGACTCTTTTCCATTGTCCATCTTCCACGAATGCATGATAAGTACATGGTCATTCTCCCAATTTTCGGAAGCAAGGACAATTTCCTTGCACATGGCCCACTCAATAATATGCCCAGCATATACTAATATCTTTCTATTCTTGTCTATATTGAACCTTTTTCTAAAGTAATCAGTTTTTTCATACACAGGAGGGCCGGATGTTGAAATAGGAAGATAACGTATCTGATCTTTCTCTATACCATTCTCTCTTTGGTAAACCGCAGCTCTTCTTTTATCCTGGATAACTGTAAATAGACATTTTCGGGATGCCTCTATCTCCAAAACCTTTAACAAATGAGCTTCTTCAAACTCGCAATTACTTCGTTGATAAAGCTCCATGTTATAGTAAAGAACTGGTGCCTTTTTGATCAATGATACAATGTAAGCAGAAACAAGCCCAAATGGTTCCACACCAATAAGAAGTGAATAATCACCTTTCCCGGTCAGTCTTATTATATTCTTCAAAAAAAGCGGAAAACGGGAAAAGCGTCTGTTGATCGCCAAAAAACGTGCAAAAAGGGGCCATTTGCTCGAAAATTCTTCGAGGTTTATAGCCGGTACATCAACCAAAGATATGCTTCTCACCTGTATACGGTCGTGCTTAAAAAAAATGGGGCTAATTCCGAAGGACACCTCGTCAATAAAAATATCTACGTAAAAGCCAGCATCAGCCAGTTTTTTTGCAGAATTAACTATAACATCAGATACACCCAGAGGATAGCTGAACATAAATATTGCCAATCTCCTACTGTCCATATGAGGCCTTTGAATTTTGCCTAAAAAGGACAAGTTCGCCCTCATTCGGCAATTTTTTCCATTTTTTTGTCACCTGATATTTTATTGGCGGATACTACCATTTTCCTGGTATCATCCGTAGACCCGTTATCAACAGCTATAACTTCATATTCTTCTGCGAAAAGGATTTGGCGGTGGATGTTTTCAATACTCCATACTAGAACACGGCTACGTTTTTGAGTCGTGTCAATGACTACCCTAATAGAGCCACCGATGATCGCCGTAATGGAGCCACTAAAAGTTGCCCAAGAAGCGATCTCGGACGGGGTTAAGAACTAGGAATTTTCACCTCCTTTCGCAGCTGGG
>QMMN01000001.1 GCA_003647275.1 Deltaproteobacteria bacterium | reverse complement strand
ATAAAATGGCAGAATACCTTAACTTTAGGCACTTTAATATACTTTAGGCATTTTAGGCACTTCGAACTTATTTAATGCACCTATAATTATACGTAATCGTATTTAAGAATACGTGTACTTAGGGTCAGTTTTCTCCACCAGATTTGAATGACTGTCGTAGAGACACGTGGAGGTAAAAGAAAGATTCGGTTTGTATTGGAAACCCGGACTCAAAGAAGTCGAAATGGATTGTAAGAAACAACTGGACAGTCCTGATTAACCCCCTCAGATCTCAAGCAATCGTCTTACCGTTTGATTAAGCCATGTTCAACGAGGTACTCGTAGGCAACTTCCGTAACGCCAGGCGAGTTATCGGATCAATGGCTCCAAAGGGCTCATCCATTAATAGGACAGGGGGGATCCCTCCCAATGCCCGGGCTACACCTACCCGCTGGCGCTGGCCGGCCAGAAAGCGTGAAATGCCCATCTGCTGGTTTGTTGTTGCCCCTGCCTGCCCTATCAGACATGCTGTTTCGCGCCTTTTCGCCTATGGGCTATAATCAGCATGTAAAGCCATTGACCGATACCAGTATGTGTGGTATTTATCCTTGAAAATGCACAGCGGTCGCTAACCCCCAACTTGCTCCAGAGAGCTTCACTCTCAAGCTGACAAATTAACCTTACATTTGAGGGTGTCATGAACCGATACCAAGGCCCCATTTCTCAAAAGAGGAGTGGGGTCTTGCGCTTTGGGGAAACTGAAGGTTGGACGTAAAACCCGCACTTTTGGAAAACAACATAATTAGACATTCTTAAAGTGATGAACGCCATATAAGTCTTAGGGACAGGAGAATATGATGAAAAGCTACCGAAAAGAATTGTGGTTTCATGTATCCGGAAGACGAGCCTTTATTAACATCACGCCCCAGGTTGAAGACTGCTTGAGGGAAAGTGGTATCAAAGAGGGTCTTGTGCTCGTGAATGCCATGCACATCACAGCTTCCGTGTTTATCAACGATGATGAATCAGGACTTCACCACGATTATGATGTCTGGCTCGAAAAACTTGCCCCCCATGAGCCTGTTTCCCAATATCGCCATAACGTGGGCGAGGACAATGCAGATGCTCATATGAAGCGACAGATCATGGGCCGGGAGGTGGTTGTTGCCGTGACGGATGGAAGGCTCGATTTCGGTACCTGGGAGCAGATCTTTTATGGTGAGTTTGATGGTCGTAGGAAAAAGAGGGTACTGGTCAAGATCATTGGTGAATGAAGGGCGTAACCTTTTAAAATTTTTGATTAACAAATATAAACTTTTATCCACCAACCTATCACTTGACAATTTGGTCGGGGGGAGATGAATCTCAAAGTGTGCCTACCTAGATCCTGACAGAACGCTGTGTGTTCTGTTGGGACTTTCCAGTATCATCTCGACAGAGGCAAACTGTTTGGAATGCTGATCGTCCCGTGAATTTGTCAGTGGGGAAAGTTGAGCAAACAAAGCGATTTCCCTGAACAATTCCCCTGCTTCTTGGTTTCACTTAGTCGTTCAACCAATAATTCATCGGTCAATTAGTACACATGGCCAAAATACAGTGAATGTATTTTCAGCATTTTATATCCAAGTTGATGATTTAAATGGGCATATTCAATTAATGCACTGTGATCTGAAAAGCTTTGAGAGGCTGTTCAGCTTTTTTGTGTTTTTGAAGCTTCATCAGTTTTTTGGGGCTGGTACGCCAGCCAGTATGAAAGGAGGGCGCCATGAAAATCACACTGAGTATCATCAAAGCCGATATTGGGAGCGTTGGCGGGCACATCGCTCCAAGCAGACAACTGTTTTCCATTGTAAAAGACTATGTAAAAAGTGCCTCACCATCGCTCGTTGAGGACGCCTTCATCTCCAGCACTGGTGATGACATTGCACTGCTGATGACTCACCAATACGGGATTTTGAATGAAAAGATTCACAAGTTGGCATGGGATGCTTTTCTTGAAGGGACCAAGAGGGCCAAACGGCAAGGCCTTTACGGTGCTGGCCAAGATTTATTGAAGGATGCCTTTTCAGGCAATGTGAAAGGGATGGGGCCTGCTGTGGCAGAAATAGAATTTGAAGAACGCCCTAATGAGCCCTTTCTCATGTTTGCTGCAGATAAGACCGATCCGGGTGCCTATAACCTCCCCATGTATCTGGCCTTTGCAGACCCGATGTTCAATTCGGGCCTGATACTGGCACCCAAGATGGAAAAGGGGTTCAAATTTACGATCATGGATGTTTCCTATACCGAAGGCGACCGCATCATCGAGCTGAATTCACCTGAAGATCTCTACGATATTGCAGCCCTATTGAGAGACAATCAACGCTTTGTCATCGAGTCAATTCACTCCCGCGAAAACGGAGAACAAGTGGTTTCTGTGAGCACGACACGTCTTCACAATATTGCTGGCAAGTACACAGGCAAGGATGATCCGGTCATGCTGGTGCGCGTTCAAGGAGCCTTTCCAGCCACCGGCGAGGTGCTTGCGCCTTTTAGCATCTGTCACTATGTAGCAGGATTCATGCGAGGAAGCCATACAGGGCCTCTAATGCCTGTAAAGCGAAATACGAGTGTTTCCTTTTTCGATGGTCCGCCTATTGTCTCCTGTATGGCCTTTTGCGTGCATAACGGGAAATTAACGCATCCTGCCGACGCCTTTGATCACCCCTACTGGGACTATGTGCGCGAGAAAGCTTCCCGTAAGGCCTATGAGATGAGGGAACAAGGCTTTTCTGGCGCGGCTATGCTTCCTTACTCTGAACTTGAATATGGCGGTATCGTGAAAAAGATGGAAAAACTTGAACCCAAATTCAAGGTCTTGGAAAGGACTGATATCGCGGTATCATGAATCGAGGGGCAGGTTTATTTCATCGAAGAGTTTCAAAACCTTGACCAGCCTCCAGGTCAGGGCTTGCTCTGAGGCAATTGGCCTATCAAAGGCGACGATCTCCATAGATTCCCGAACTCGTGCGCACTTATCCGGGCTAACATCCAAAAGATGTTCAGCCAGGCCTTTCAGTAAGTTCTGATCAAGGGCGTTATAAACATCAGGGCGGTTCAGGGTAATGATCACCAGTCCGGTTTCCTTGGTCGTGAGAACCTTTGGTTCCATAGAGGCCTCCATGTTTCCGTAATCATGTTGTATACATCAGCCCAACTGGATACTATCTTTCTATCAAGGCAGCAAAGGATATGGAGGCGGGAGGTGTCGGTTAGAGGCACGGATTTGGGTTGACGGAGATGGGCGCCTGGTGTACCCAATCATAATGAATGTTGATTGCGGCTGAGCCACTCCTCCAATTCTAGTCGGAAGGGCAAAAGTTCATGCATCGTGAATTCAAGTTGTTGTTTTCCCCGATTGTCGTAAACCACATTACCTTTAAAAATCGGATCGTCATGTCGCCGGTGGGTACCAATTTTGCTTCAGCCCGAGGGGAAGTAACCCAACGCCTTGTAGATCATTATGAGACGCGGGCAAGAGGCGGCGTAGGTATGATTATTGTGGAAGGAACCTGGGTCCATCCGACTGGTCAAGCCTTCATTGGCCAGTTGGGCGCCTATGACGATAATCTTGTGCAGGGCTTGAAGACGCTGGCAGAGACCATCAAGGCACATGGTGCAGCTTGCTTACTTCAACTGCACCACGGGGGCCGCCATGCAAATCCAAAGATTACCAGTAGCCAGCCACTGGCCCCTTCAGCCATCGCCAGCCCGGCTACCCGCATCACGCCGAAGGAAATGTCTCTGGATGAGATCGCCATGGTGATTGATGCCTTTGTACAGGCAGCCAGACGAGCAAAGGAGGCCGGCTTTGATGGTGTGGAGTTCCATGCCGCACACGATTACCTGATCAGTGAGTTTCTCTCTCCATACACCAACAAGAGGCAGGATGCCTACGGTGGCAGCCTGAAGAACCGTCTACGGTTCTTGCTGGAAATTGTAAGCGCCTCACGAGATCAGCTTGGCCCTCATTTTATTCTCTCAGCGCGTATGAATGGTGAAGATTATGTGCCCGAAGGTCTGAACATTGGTGAAACAGCTCAAATAGCCAAAATCTTGGAGAATGAGGGACTCGACCTGATAAATGTATCCGGGGGAGTGTACGTGACGCCTCACATGATCATCTCGCCACTGCCCATGGGCCCTGGGGTACACCTGCATCTTTCTGCAGCGGTCAAACAAGCTGTGCGCATTCCGGTGGTCGGCGTAGGACGGATTACGACACCCGAGTTTGCAGAGCAGGCCCTTGAGGACAGAAAGGCCGACCTCCTAGCGCTGGGAAGGGCACTTCTTGCAGACCCTGATTGGCCTCAAAAGGCTTATGAAGGGCGCACCGCAGATATTCGGCCATGTATAGGCTGCAACCAGGGGTGCATTGATCACCTTCTACGCCAGAAGCCAATCACCTGCATGGTTAACGCGGCTGTAGGACGAGACAGGAAATATGCCGTGACAAAGACAGACCATCCCAGGACGGTGGTGGTTATTGGCGGAGGGCCAGCAGGTATGGAGGCCGCTCGGGTAGCTGCCCTGCGTGGACATAAGGTTTTCCTATATGAAAAGGCCGAGCGCTTGGGAGGGCAGATCCAGCTTGCCTGTGTGCCGCCCAATAAGGAAGCATTCAAGAAGATCGTGGATTACTTGGAAGGTCAGCTCAGAAAACTGAAGGTGACGATTTATCTAGGAACTGAAGCCAATCGTGAACTCGTGCTTAAAAAGCATCCAGATGTGGTTATACTGGCTACAGGGGCTGTACCTGCCCGGCCAGCCATCTCCGGCCTTGATGGTTCCCGAGTGCTGACAGCTCATGATGTGCTGGCAGGATGTGCAAAGACCGGCCAATGGATTGTGGTCATGGGTGGAGGCATGACCGGGTGCGAGACAGCCCACTACTTAGCGGCCCAAGGAAAAGGGGTGATCATCATTGAGCAGCTTAAATGGGCAGGCCATGATATCGGGCCTGCTCGCCGGCTTCTGTTGTTTAAGAACCTAAAAGAGGCCGGAGTGAATTTCATAACCAATGCCATCGTTCAGTGCATAGACGGGGACCGATTATATTACCAGAAGACAACCGCAGAATCCGGGGAACAAAACGTGCTCTCAGGTGTGGACACCCTTGTCAATGCCCTTGGCGTGCGATCTTTTGATCCTTTTTCAGAAGAACTTGAGCAAGAAGTCTCCCGTGTGGAGGTCATAGGTGATGCTCGCTCGCCGGGCACCTGCTTAAATGCCATTGCTGACGGAGCCAGGGTGGCCCATGCCTTGTAAAGGCCATCTGTCCAGCGGTAGATCTGCTTGTCGATGGGCTGTTGCGTAAATCGCCGCAATGTCGATATTAGTTGGTCTTTGAGTCTTTGGAAGTTGCCAGAGGTGAAACGCCAATACAGAGTCATTGATAGAAGAAGCATTAAGAAAAAGCAAAGCCTTACCTCAGACCCGACGATCATTCTTACCAAAACCAAGGCCCAGCAATGCTTCTATCCACTTCGGTGAATTAATGACCGAGAGCCGGAAACCGGCAATGATTATGTGTTTTTGACCAACCACTTTATACTTTCAGCCAATACCCATCTGCATTTAAGGCTCCAAACAACAAGACAAGCTCCCTCCTTTTCCATATGTATGTCTGTTGACGCTCATGGTGTGTTCTGGTATGAATTTTTGTTATCTGTTTGCAATGGTATGAAGCGCTGAACGCTGACAACCCAAATCAGGAGGTGATACACATGGAGATCTATCTCATGCAACACGGCCCTGCCCTGTCCAAGGATCAGGACCCCGAGGAGGGTCTCGGCCCTGAGGGCAAAGATAGGATTCATGCCAGCGGTCAGGCCCTCAAAAAGATGGGGGTTACCTTTGACGTAATCCTGTCCAGCCCAAAAAAACGATCCAAGCAGACAGCCGCTATTGTGGCTGAAGAAGTGGGATTCCCCCTGGAAAAAATCGTCGAGACGCCAAAGGTCAAGGCCATGACCCCGCCCGAGGAGACGGTTCAAGCCTTATCCGAACTTTCAGGGGCCGAGCGCGTACTGATTGCCGGGCATCTTCCATCTGTAGCTGAGGTTGCCTCCTTCTTGCTCACAGAGGGCTCCAAGGCGGCCGTGCAATTTGAGATGGGCGGGTGCTGCCGGATTGATGTGGATGCGCTACCTACACACTCAGGCCGCCTGCGGTGGTATTTGACCCCTGCGCAGTTAAAGTTGATCGCCTCTTAGATGTCCTTCTCAACGATCGGCAAATATAAACTCGCCTATCGCCTAAAAAGGGGCGGGCCCGACAGTTTTGTCTTTATCCATGGCCTGGGAGCCTCAAAGAACTCCTTTGACCGCTGTTTTGGAATGAGGGCCTTCAGCGGTTATACCCTCGCTGCAATTGACCTTCCGGGTTGTGGCGGAAGCAGTCAGCCGGATGACTTTTCATACAGCATGAAAGATCAGGCCGACCTTGTCCTGACATGGATCAGGGACCTGGCGCTTGACCGTATGATCCTGGTAGGACACAGCATGGGAGGGGTTATTTGCCTTTATCTGGCCGAGGCCTTGGGCGCACAGGTAAAGGCGTTTTTTAACCTCGAAGGGAACCTTCACTGCGAGGATTGCACCTTTAGCGGCAAGGTTGCATCCGGCAGTTGGGAGGACTTCGAAAGCAAAGGCTTTGAGGAATTCAAAAGCGCCCTGAGAAAGGCTGTACAAAAAAAAACATCCCCGGGTCTTAAGAATTATTATCAGAATATCTCAAAGGCCTATCCCCGGGCCCTTTACCTGAGTTCAGTATCCCTGGTCAAAGAGAGTTACCAGGGCAATCTCAAACAAAGATTTTTGGACGTACCTGTGAAAAAGTGGTACGTGTTTGGCGAAAAGTCCATGAATCGGCTCACCAGGAGTTTCCTAGACGCAAATAAGATCCCGTACTTTATCGTGCCTGAAAGCGGCCATTTTATGATGGATGACCAACCAGGCCTCTTTTACAAGATGCTTTTTGAGGCCCTGGGAGATAAGAAACGAGGCGAGCCCTTTTTGTGAAAAGATCCATCAAAAAAGGCCTTGGCTTTGGATTGACCTCCGGTGTGATTACCACACTCGGCATGATGGTGGGTTTAAGCGCCAGTACCCAATCAAGGCTTGCAGTTATTGGAGGGATCATTGCCATTGCTATTGCAGATGCCTTTTCAGATGCTGTGGGCATCCATATTTCAGAAGAATCGGAAAACAGGCATAGCCCAAAAGAGATCTGGGAGGCCACATTTTCAACCTTCACCTTTAAATTTCTCATTGCATTGAGCTTTACTGTACCCGTCTTGTTATTTCAACTTTACGTAGCTATTGGGGTGAGTATCATCTGGGGCCTGAGCCTGATCATCATATTCAGTTATCACATGGCCACACAGCAAGGTGTAAAACCTTATAAGGTCATACTGGAGCATGTGACCATCGTGGTGTTGGTGATCATCATCACCCACTATGTGGGAAAATGGGTTGGGGCCCTTTGTTGTTAACAGGGTCCTAATCTTATCCGTCCATCCAAAACCATCTTCAAAAGATGGTACCTCTGCCTCTCCTGCTGGCTCATCTCTAAAATGTCCTCTCTCATAATGGGGACATTTTAACATTGCAGTTAGAGGGGACATTTTCATGTTGCTAACACAGTTCCAGTTTTTCGCTTGACAGAAACTAAGACCTTATTTACAGTAAAAAGCTTCGGTTTACTTTCTGATAAATCCACAATGCTTAAATGCTTATCTCATGGTGTATAGGAAGGGAGTTTCATGAAGTTTTGTGCCTTGGAACATGCTCTCCCGAGCAAAAAAGTGACGAACGCCGAGATCATTGATCAGATTACATCTCAGAGCAAAGCTCATCTGTCCCCTCGGCATTTAAGAATGCTTCAGAATAAGATGGAGGAGATGTTTGAAAAATCAATAACCTCGGTACGTTATCACAGGGCTGATGATGAACATTCTATTCAGTTTGGCATAGAAGCCGGGAAAAAGGCCCTCAAAGAGGCCCACATGTCCCCCAAGGATATCGACCTGCTCATCTATGTTGGTGTTGGGAGGGGGTTTTTGGAGCCGGCCACAGCGAATGTGTTTCAAAATGCGCTCGAGCTCAAGAACGCCACTTGTTTTGATATTCTGGATGCCTGTGCCAGTTGGATGAGGGCCATGCACGTGGCCCGCGCCTTTATTTCAAACGGTACTTACAAGAATATTATGATATTAAACTGTGAGTTCAATTTTCGGGAGTTTTCGAATTTTGAATTCAGGTCACTTGAGGAACTCGAATATAACTTTCCCACATTTACCATTGGCGAGGCGGCCACTGCGGTTATTGTAACCGGATCGAAGCGCGATGACGAATATTACGCAACCTTCAAGACGTGGGGGAGCCAGCATAAGCTATGCAAGATACCCCTTCCACATCTTCGTGAATATACAGACGGAGAGCTAAGGGATGAGATCGAACCGCTCAGGTTTTTTTCGTACGGGGAGAAGATCTTTAGGTTCACATTCATCCACCTATGTAAGCATTACCAAGAAGATCCCACATTTGCCAAGTTCAACCATGAAATCATTTTTAGCCACTCGGCGAGCGATGCAATGAGCGAGCGGGTGGTGAAGGCGTGCAACCTCGGCATGGAAAAGGCATACAACACCCACAAGCGCTTTGGAAACACGGTATCCGCCTCGGTGCCACTTGCCATGTCGAGCGCAAGAAAAGAGGGGAAGTTAAAGGATGGAACAAATGTTTTGATTGGTTTTGGGTCTGCGGGTGTATCGACCGCATGGTGTATATTGAAATTTCTGGCTTGAAAACTGGAAGCAGAAGACCTGCTCCCCCACAAAGACACTGCTTACCGTTTTTGGATGATTTTTTCCAAATCCCTTACCCTTTTTTCTAGCGCCTTATATTCATCATTACGAATGACACCAGCACCTGTGCAGAGCTTTTCCGCCTCTTTTATGCCTTTCTTTTGGAGCAATTCAATGTCTTTTTTAACCTGTTCTAGAAAATCCATTGTCATTTTGGTTGCCTCATCTGTGGTCAATTTGCCCTTTGTTACCAGATTATTGGCAACCTTTTCCCCGGTCTCCTTAATCAAGATTCCCGATCCCAGTACTAAAAGGAGCCCCTTTTTGACTAGATCTAACATGGTGTACCTCCACGTTTAACTTGAGAATTCCCTGTAGCTTGTTACAGGATGGTTCATTAGACAAAAGCTATAGATGTCTCTTCAGAATCATATGGACAACGAGCCACAAGCCAATCACAGCCGAAAAAACGTAACCGGCAATACCAAGGACAGGGTAACCAAACAGGAACGGGCCTATCCCCGAGGTAATAACCAGGGAAGAGCCTATCACCAATGAGGCGATGATGATGGCTGTTGTGACACGGTTTCCTACAATTCTGATGCTCCAATGCACCGATTCAATCCCTTTATGATGAATATCTATAGAGAGCCTTCCTCCCTCGACCATGTTAAGAAATCGGTCCATTCTTACAGGAAAATTCAGGATAAGCCGCAACGTTTCTGACAGCTTACCCCATAGCACCTTATCTGAAACAAAGGAGCTGTATCTTTTAAGAAGAAGCTTGCTTATCAATGGTCTTAACTCAGAAATAATGTCAAAATCTTCGCAAAGTTCTTTCCCAGTTGCTTCTATGGCCATAAGTGCCTTGATCATATATACATAGTCTGGCCGAAGCTGAATCCGGTGCTCCCTAAACAAACTGACCAAATCCATCAAGAATTTGCCTACATTGACACTTCTGAAAATACTGGAGTGAACCTTATCAAGGATGAAGATGATTTCGGCCTCAAGACTTGTTTTGTCAATGAGCGGAGGTACGTCAACGGCCATAGAAAGGGCAGTCCTTAACAATTTTTTGCTATCTTTCCTCACGACCGCAGCAACAAAATCGAGCAAGGCGGCTCTCATCTCCGCCGTCAATCTTCCGACCATACCCCAATCGAGAAGGCAAATGACGTCTCCTTCCAATACTCTTATATTTCCTGAATGCGGGTCTGCATGGAAGAAGCCATCGACCAATATCTGCTTGTAAACGATCTCCAGCCCTCTCTTGGCGATCCTTTCCTTCCGGCCATCTATGTCAACCAACTCGCTTATTTTTTCACCCTCGATAAATTCCATGGTGAGAACCACTTTATTGGAATAATCTATATAGACGTCAGGGGCATGCACGTCGCTTTCGTCTAAAAAATTTTGATTGAATATCTGTGCATTATTTGCCTCGTTAGTGAAATCGAGCTCTTTTAAAATATATCTTCTGATTTCATCTACGATTCCAGGGAAATTATATAGCCGAAGCGCTTCAATTCTTTCATGCGACATCCTGGCAATCGATACCAAGATTTCCAGGTCTGACTTGATAACCATCTGGATGCCGGGTCTTTGGACCTTGACCGCCACTGTTTCACCGGTCTCCTTTAAAACAGCCTTATGGACTTGTGCCAGTGAACCTGCGGCTATGGGAACCCTTTCGAAACTTGTGAACATATCTTCTATTTTTTTGTTAAACGACGCCTCAATCACTTCCTTGATCAAATGAAAGTCTTCATGAAAGACGTCTTCTCTTAATTCTTTAAGCTCGTCAAGCAAGCTCTTAGGGATCAAATCCGGTCGCATACTCAGTATCTGACCAAATTTAATATAGGTAGGTCCCAATTCCTCGATGGCACGGCGTATTCGTTCCCAGGTGGTCATGCCTGACTGTATCTTGGTAAATTTTTTTACCAGATAGCTTCCAGGTAAACCCAGCTTTTCCACAAGACCATCAAAACCGTATTTCAAAAGGACGGCCACAATGTCCTTAAATCGGACAACGTCCCTGAATGCTCTGATTCGTAATAAGTTGTCTTTGACTTTCATTAGACGGGAGACCACATTTTCTAAAACAGGATATCGAACTTCCTCGCTATTCCGTATTACACCATGAGCCCAAAGGTTGCGCCTGACGGCTTGTATATATGCCCGAGGTGACCATCATTTCCTTCCTGGGCTTGCAACCAGTTAAACGACGAACAAGTTATAGAATTTTCGAGGCATCTATTTGGTATCCTTGTAAGCCTTTTCCAGATCTTTTACTCTTTTTTCTAAGTCTTCAAATTCTTTTTTAGTGGTTACATGAAAATCGGAAAAGACTTTCTCCAATCCTTTAATTCCTTTTTGATGAACCGATTCAATCTCTTTTTTAGCTTCATCTACCAAGTCTTTGGCCATCTTCCTTGCCTCTTCCGTGGTCATTTTTCCTCTTTTTGCCAGCTCGCCGGCAATCTTTTCCATAGTTTCCTCAATCAATACTGTGACTCCCAGTCCTAAGAGCAAGGCCTTCTTAAACAATTGTGACATAGTAAAGCTCCATTCCTAATATGATTGAATTTTGTTTTCTCGTTAATAGAGCAAGCAAGACCCCCACGAGAGTCCAACCCCAAAACCGGAAAGGATTATTTTTTTCCCGGAACCGTCATCTTCGAGGACGGTTTGTAACACCGCCGGAATCGAAGAGGAAACCGTATTTCCTGAATGCAGCATACGACATAGAACTTTAGATTCTTCTAGATTTAACGCTTTCCTTAGACTATCAATAATATACTTACTTGCTTGATGGAAGATAAAATAATCGATCTCTTCAATATCAACCCTGTTTTTGGCTAAGCACTTCTTGACATCCTCTGGTATCGTTGTCTTGACAAACTTGCAGATTTTTCTGCCATCCATTCTTAAAAATGGGTCCTCCATTGAGTCCTGTAAAGAATCCTTCCCTTTCCCCAAAAAGGGAAATTTTACGCCTCCTCCTTTGATCATGAGGCTTTCAGCCCCAGAGCCATCCGTACCGAATGAAAACAAACCGATAGAATTCTCTGCTTCATTGCTTAACCATGTAACCGTTGCGGCATCACCAAATAAGGGGGCGGTTGAAGAGTCGTCAGGGTCTAGCACTTTCGAATAGGGATCGGCCGTAAATAAAAGCGCGTTTTTAAAGCCAAGAGATTCTATCAAAGATTTGCATACAGCCAAGGAATATAGATAACCAGAGCATCCCAAATTAATGTCAAAGGCCGCCACAGAATTAGACAGATCCAGTCGATCTTGTAATATGGCAGAGGTGTGAGGAATTCTATAATCAGGATTTTGTGTACAAACAATTAGCAAATCTACAAGAGATGGATCGAACTCGGGATTTTTTTCGAATAATAATTGCGCTGCTGCACAGCACATATCTGATGTTGTTTCTTCTGCATCTGCGATTGCGCGTGTGGCAACCCCTACTTTTTCCAATAGGAATGTAATCGTAAAGCCAAATTTCTTGACTAGCTCTTCATTATCTATCCTGTTTTTTGGGCAGTAGGTAGCTATTGATTTTATGCCCGGCATCGTACCTCCCCTAGGTTCTAACACCCGTGTGAAAATCTCTGTAAAAACGATGGTGAAAGTGGCAAGTGGGTTCGGACAGGATTATGGACGACCTTAGAAAGCAGCTTTATATGGAGTACAACAAAAAGCTGTATTCTAACTGTGATAGATTAAGCGAACATTGTCTTCACATTGTTTAAGGTAACTGCCAGCCCCTCCATCAAAAAGTTCCACTACAACCTTTAAGCTTTTTACGTTTGTCCTGCAATTTTTTCGACAGATTCAACAACTTCAACCATAATACTGCTTAGGTCTTCTTCTTGCAGGCCCAGAAATTCCATAGCCTTATTGTCCATCTGATACAGCATACCGTCTATACCGGTTCCCATACCGGTCATCATGGCTATTGCATCCGCCATATGAACGATGTATGCTAATTCATCCCTTTGTGACTCGGATGGATAATGGTGATATCTTATGGCAACCGTCAGCGCTTGGGGGACATTCCAGCTTTTGCATACCTCAGATGCTATTTCTGAATGGTCAAATCCCAGAAGCTGCTTTTCAGCACTAAGAAAACTCTGTTGGCCATCCGCCATAAATCCCTTAAACGCTTCCTTTCTTTCGAAGACATAACGGTCAAGGATGAGTTTGCCTGCGTCATGAATGAGCCCTGCTGCAAAGGCATCATTTGCCAATGCAGGGTTTTTCTTGTTGGCGATCATCCTCGAACCAAAGGCAACCCCCAGCGAATGCCGCCACAGATCTCCTGCCTCCAGCCCATACCCCTTTAGCGTGTTATCCATAAGGCCTGAAGTACCCGCCATGGTCATCAGGTCCCCTATGGTTTTATGCCCAAGTACAACAGAGGCGTGTTGAATTGAGGAAACCTGCCCACCCAAACCATAATATGAGGAGTTGGCCATCTTCAGGACCTTGGCGGCGATTGCCGGATCGGTTTCAAGTACCTTTGCAAGCTCTTTGAAGCTTGAGCTTGGATCACCCATAATCTCGCGTGCTTTAAGAACAGTTTGGGGCATGGGAGGCAAGTCGCCCACGGTTCGCAAGATCCTGTTTTTTAAAGCTTCGCCACTTGGTTGTTCTGTATCAGAAGGTGGGGGGCCAGCTGTTTTCTGTTGTTCTTTTTGATTCATCTGAGGGGAAGGCATCCCATCCTGCGCTGACTTCGGTCGGAGGTCGAGTTTGATTGTTCCCTTGCAGGCTGGACACGGAAAGGCAATCTCTTTTCCGCTTGGGAGGCGTTCGTCGGCGATATGATATACCTTATGGCAATTTGGGCATTCTACTCTCATCTCACCGTATACCCCCTTTTTGTTATTTTACGAGCGGGCTCTGTTCCTACATGATTTTCATCTCGCCCGTTTCAATGTCGAGTGTCATTGAACGGATCTCCCTCCCACCAGTTTGATCAAGTTTGATGTTAAGATGCGCCTTTGTCAAAGCATCTTTTGCTGCTGCAACGACTTTTGTCCCCATGCTGGTTTCTGGAGACACACCTAACATTGCCGCGCCGCCAGCGACTGCGATAGACAACGGGGGTTTGACTCCCCTTTTTTCAAGCTGATCAAGGGCATAAGGGATTGCGGTATTTGCGTATTTGGCCGGATTCTCCGGTGTTGGCGTTGATGAATGTGGCGCCAAAATATGAACGCCTACGCCTGTCTTGTGAAGATTGCTGTACAGAATGACGCCCACCCCTACACCGATGCGGTCAATTTTCAATAGCCCTGTAGAAGTAACTGCGCATTGCATGATTTTAACAGATGTTTCTGCCATTAAGTTATTCTCGACTTGGATCGTTAAAAGTGAACTCGCTTTTAATTAAGGGGATATAGTAAAAATGGCGTTGTGTGTCAAAGAAAAAAATAGGATGGCTTTGGTTCAGGTTAACCTCATACTTTCCCTTTGTATACCTAAGCTGTCTGGTGAATTCGGCTCCGCTCTCGACCTGTTTTTCAATGCTTCTTAGCCTTTCATTAAAGCGAGGCATAGACTCAGCCCGGTGGAGCATCAAGGAGACACCTCCTGTATATCCATAAGTAGGTTGTTAAAATTATGGGCGATTCCGCTGGCCACAGTAGTGGATGAGCTTCAAACTCCCCCTTCAATGTCTTTATTTAAAAATCCTGATAGAAAGGCATCTATGGCTAAAGGTTAGTACATGGTGTGGTTCTGTCAACCTTTTGACGGACTGAATGGTCTGCAAGTTAACCGCTCCGACACCTTGCCATCCCTGTACCTCGAGGATGCCGCAACACTTTGAAATTATTGTTGTTTAACTTGCCTTTTCAACTTGAACAATAACCTGTGAAGATTCTACCTATCCACGCCACGACAGGAAGGAGGCTTCATGTCCACTACGGTGAGGGTTGACCCCATTACGAGGATTGAAGGCCATCTCGCGATACGCATTTGTCGTCAAATGTTATTTATCCGGCAGCACCATTCCTTCCTCGTTACTCCGGTAAATACATTCAAAATACAGAATTGAACGTCTTGGCTATCAAACACTATCTTGATGCCTTTGACATGCGGGCACTGTCCCATAAAATGGGAGCGGTCTTTGGCGGGAAACTACCTCATGCTGCTACCTTAGTTCCAGGGGGTGTTACCGAAAAAGTGACTGCTGACAAGATAGCTGCCTATAAGTCGATGATTAGCAAGTTGCAGGACTTCATCGACAAATCGTATCTCCCCGATTAAAAACATCACCGATGTATTCAGGGATATTGCCGAGGGCGACCTTGCCGATACGGTTGACCGCTCTTCTTCTGAGCTGTCAAATATTTCTCATCAGTTGTCCTTGGGGGCCGAAAGCTTGTCTGCAAAATCAAACACCGTGGCCTCGGCATCAGAAAAGATGAGTTCTAACATGAGTTCTGTAGTTGCTGCCATGGAACAGGCCTCAAGAAATGTAGAAAGGGTAGCAACCGCGGCTGAGGAAATGACGGCCACCATCAATAAGATCGCCCAGAATACCGAGAAGGCCCGTGCCATTACCGGTGAAGCCGTATCCCAGGCCCAGAATGCATCCTGTGAGGTAGAGGAACTGGGCAAGGCTGTCCAGGAAATTGGTGACGTATCAGAGACCATTACCGAGATCTCCGAGCAGACTAACCTTCTGGCCCTGAATGCCACCATTGAGGCAGCGCGGGCAGGTGAGGCGGGCAAAGGGTTTGCTGTGGTGGCCAATGAAATAAAAGAGCTTGCTAAGCAGACGGCAGAAGCTACCGGAAAGATCAAGGATAGGATTGAGGGTATTCAGAAGTCTACGCGGGGGACCGTCAGTCAGATCGAACAGAGTTCAAAAGTTGTCAACGACATTAATGAGATCGTATCTACCATTGCTACGTCTTTAGAGGAGCAGTCTACGACAACGAAAGAGATCGCTAATAGGGTGGCCCAGGCCTCACAGGGTATCCATGAAGTCACGGAGAAAGTTACCCACTCCTCAATAGGTTTTGAAGAGGAGAAGATTAAGAGATATATCCGTCATCAGGAGCAGTTACTAAGGAGAGCATAATATTGTTTGCAATAATATGGTGTAGCGCTCGAAATAGGTCGGGGGATTAGCTACAGGGCTGCTCCGGTGCGGATCTGCTGAATCCTTCCTAGTCAGCGTGGGGTCCGGATTGGTAATACCAACAACCAGGTGCCTGCACCGCGCCTTTCCGGCCATCAGGTATTTGAGATGGTCGTTGTGCATCACCTGAAATCGACCGTGAATCACACCCGTTTCCACCACCCTGTCCTCCTCCCCCGGAGGCAAGGCATTTTCCTCGCGCAACTTCATCTAATAAATATCTCAAGAGAAGAGTCCGGACGTCCCTTTAACAGGGGCGGGTCTCCTTTATGTAATCCACGCCATTCTTCAGGATCTGGACGCCAGGCGTTAGCCCGGAATGGATCGATTGCTCCTGTCGTTTCATAGACTCTTTCATGCGGGTCCAATCGGGATGATTGGTCCAGTGGTTGAAGGCCTCAGGGTGGGGCATCAAACCAAAGATGCGTCCAGTCGAATCACATATCCCGGCAATGTCATGGACCGAGCCGTTGGGGTTGAACGGGAATTGTCCCTGTGCGGGCTCTCCATAGGGGGTGGCGTATTGGAAAACCACCTGCCCATGATCAAGCAGGCGTTTGATCACCTCAGGCGATGCATAGAATTTGCCTTCACCGTGGCGTATGGGAAGCTCTATTTGGGTCACGCCTTTGGTGAAGACACAGGGGGCGTTCGGGTTGCTCAAAAGGGAAACCCACTCATTCCTGAAATTTCCACAATCATTGAACGTGAGGGCAACCTGTCGGGTTCTGTAATCCCCATCAAAGCCGGGAAGGAGCCCCAGATTCACCAGGGCCTGAAAGCCATTACAGATGCCCAGGATAAGCTTTTCCGCTTCTATGAATTCGTAAAGCGCCTCGCCGATGTTGGACCTGAGGCGCACTGCCTCAAGCACGCCAGCCCCATGGTCATCGCCCCAGCTAAAGCCCCCGTCAAACACCAGGATGTCATAGTCTTTGAGGGAGGCTTCTCCTGAGATCAGGGAATTGATATGAACGCGGGTCGAGACCGCGCCGGCCAGTTCAAAGGCATAGGCGGTCTCAAAGTCGCAGTTGAGGCCGTAACCGGTCAGGACCAGCACACGGACAGTTTTTTCGTCCGTATCACTGCGTGTCATATCATCGTTCACTGTTCCCTCACCCCTTTTTCCCCTTGCGTCAAATCAGCCCTCCAAAGGGGCGTTTCCATGCCGCCTTCAGTTTTGGAACCGGTACACGAATCACTGGCTTTCCCGCCACGCCGTTGATGACCAGATCGGGTGCACTTGAGACCATGCCGACACAGGCATGGGGCAAGGTATCAAAAAGGGCCTCAAAGGCCAAACGATGCTTGGGGTCGATAGTGACAATGAATCGGCCAGGGGTCTCTGAATAAAGGATGACATGGTCTTGCTCGGCCTCTACCCTTGGTACCAAAGAAAGATCAATGTTCATGCCCAGACCACCTGCCATGGCCACCAAGGCCAGGTGCACCCCCAGTCCCCCACGATAGATGCCGTGGCATGATGCCACCAGCTCTTCCTGGATGGCCCGGCTCAAGGCCCGATAGAGCTTCATCGAGGTCTCGGGCTGGAGTTTAGGCACATGCAGCCCTACATAACCGAAGTGTTCGTAATACTCAGATGCACCCAGCTCATTCCGGGTTTCTCCCAGCACATAGACAAGATCCCCGGCAAATTTGCAGTCCATGGTCACACAGCGGGTAATGTCTGCAATGACACTGGTACAGGAAAACTGCAGCGTAGGAAGGGCGGAGACCTTGTGAGTCTCACCGTATCGGCCCCTGAGGTGGCCGTCTATGTACATGCTGTCTTTCCCTGAAAGGAGCGGAATTGCGTAAGCCGTGCACACATCCTTTAAAGCCCGGTTGGCCCGAACCAGTTGTGCCGCCTTGTACTTGCCGTCTGGATTGTCTACCGGGTCATACTGTATGTTGGGCCAGCAAAAATTATCCACGCCACCAATGCGGTCTGGATCCCCACCCACGGCCATTACGCGCCGAACCGCCTCGTCGATGGTGCAGGCCACCATGTGATAGGTGTCGATCCGGGAATAGGTGGGCAGCAGGGCTTGAGCTGCGGCCAGCCCCTCCTGAGATTTGAGCACAGGCCGGATCACAACGGCATCGCTGTTTACGTCGCGATCCTTTCCGACGAGGGGTTTGATAACACTTGTCCCTTGCACCTCATGGTCATACTGCCGGATAATCCATGCCTTGGAACAGATATTGGGTCGGGAAAGAATCTCCAGCAGCAAGCCGGATCCTTCTTCCGGCTCACCCAGCACGGGTTCAAAAAGTCCACGCATTTCCGGAGGGGTCCATTCAGCCTCAAAGGTCCACTGGGGAAACTCCGAGGTGAGAAAATCGATGTCTACGTATGCGCAGGTCTTGCCCTCATAGGTGATGTGGAGCTTGCCAGAGTCCGTGTAGCGACCAATCACCGTGCTCTCTACCGCATGTTTTTCAGAAAGGGCCGCAAATTGTTCCCAATGCTCGGGTTTGATGGCAACTGTCATGCGTTCCTGAGATTCGGAAATCCAGATTTCCCACTGGTTCAGGCCCTCGTATTTTAGAGGGACCTTCTCCAGTTCAACCACACACCCGTTGCTGAAGCGGGCGGATTCCCCAATAGATGAGGAAAGCCCACCGCCGCCGTTATCCGTGATAAAGGCAATGAGCCCCTGGTCACGGGCCTCTAAGAGAAAATCATGCATCTTCTTTTGGGTATAGGGGTCTCCAATCTGCACATGCCCTGCAGGGGTATGGGCAGAAAAGCTCTCTGAGGCCGCCGTTACACCGTGGATACCGTCCTTTCCCACACGGCCCCCACACATGACGATCAGATCACCAGGGGATGTGGCCTTCTCATGGGCAGGCTCGCCTTTGACCTGCGAGGGCATCAGCCCGATGGCAGTGACAAAGACCAAGCACTTTCCCAGGTATCCCTCGTCAAACCAGACCTGTCCGTACGGCGTGGGGATACCGCTCTTGTTCCCGCCGTCGCGCACCCCTTCAATGATGCCATCCAGAAGACGTTTGGGATGAAGATGGGGTTTGAGTTTCCCTTGATAGTCCCGGGGGCCCACACAGTATCCGTACATCCCCATGATCAGCTTGGAGCCTTTGCCCGTTCCCATGGGGTCGCGGTAGACGCCCACGATGCCGGTGATGGCCCCGCCGTAGGCCTCCATGTTGGACGGGGAGTTGTGGGTTTCGCCGGTGATCACGTAATAATAGTCATCGTTAAAGCGACCGACGCCAGCATTGTCCCAGAGGACCGAGACCACCCAGGGCTTTTGCTTTTGAATGGCCACGGTAGGGGCCTCAATACAGGTTGCAAAGAGGTTATCCACATCCCAGGTCTCACCGGTTGCCAGGTCCCGGTAGTGAAACAGGCCTTTAAAAGTGTTGTGGTTGCAGTGATCGCTTCTGGCCTGGGAGATGTACTCCAGCTCAACATCGGTGGGGGCCGAAAGACCCAGGGCCTGACGCTGTGCCAGCACATCCTCTCTGCGAAAATAGGCCCGGATTGTGGGGATGTCGTTAGGGTTCAGGGCCAGGCCGCGCTCCTTGCTGACACGCATGAGGGTCTCGTCGCTATCAATAGGGATCACCGTGACAGTGGGTTGATGGTCCAAGCGTACCTTTGGGATGATGGTCCCGACACCCGTTTCAGGGTCCCAATCCGCGCTGGAAAAAACCTTCCACTGCTGGATGAGGTCGTTGGCAAGAAGCTCACGGGCGATGCGATCTGCATCTTCAAAGGAGAGGTTGCCACCCTTCAGGCAATACCTTTTTGAGGTGTAAATCGCTTCGTGCGGTTTCAAGCGGATACGAAGAAGATCTTCCACCGCTTCTGCGGCCGTACTTCCGGGATTATCCCGCACCCCGGGCCGGAACCCCACCCATAGAATCCAGTCGAAATCGATGGCCAGGGGTTGATAAGCAGAGACCTGCGTAACGGGATTGGTAAAGATTTCTGTCCGGATGAGTTCGAGTTGGTCGGGGGTGAGCTCTATATCAATGGTCAGGATGGAAACCGTGCGAACCGACTCAAGATCCAATCCAAAATAGTCGTTTGCTTTCCTGCAAATGGCAGCCCCTTCGGCATCAAAAAGATCAGGTTTTAAGGTGATTTCCAGACGAGAAGGCATAAAAAATGTCTATCAGAAAACCGGCTTAGGTGTCAACAGGCTGTTGCCCAAACAAAAATTCCTTTGAGCGGTCATTAAAAGGTTTTTTTGCTAATAAATCTTAGCGAAGCGGAAGATTAGCGATCTCAACTGTTTGAGCCCGAAGGGTGAGTTTAGCGCAAAGCTTCACTACGTGCGAGATCGCCTGGAGCGAGCCTTAGATTTATCAAAAAACGTTTTAGACAAGCGAAAAGGGATTTGGGCAACAGCCCGTCAACAGCCTGTCAAAACGAAACGCTCATTTGCCTATCCCTGGCGGGGTGTGCTTACTGGAATCAGCTCGCCCGTTCTGGCGGGTATATCGGAATCAGGAGGGCTCTACTAAACAGACCACTTCACCACAGATGCCCCCCAGGTTAAGCCTGCCCCAAAGGTGACCAAAAGCACATAATCACCTGCTTTTAGCAAGCCTTCCTGGTTGGCTTCATCAAGGGCAATAGGGATAGAGGCGGATGAGGTATTTCCGTATTTTTGGAGGTTGGTATAGACCTTATCCATGGGTATAGATAGCCTTTCTGCTGCAGCCCGGATGATCCTAAGGTTGGCCTGATGGGGCACCATCAATGTGATGTCGGCACTTGAAAGGCCATGGTGTTCAAGGGCTACCAATGCAATGTCGGCCAAGCACTCAACTGCCTTCTTAAAAAGTCGGTTGCCTTCCATCTTGACATAAAAAGGCTTACCCTCGACAGTATCCAGAATTTCAGGGATCTTGTAGGTTCCGTTAGAGGCATAGAGGAGGTTCCAGAAGCTGCCGTCAGACTCCAGGTGGGTTGACAAAATGCCATCATGCTCTGTCGTGGGTGTCAGTACCACCGCACCAGCACCATCGCCCAGCAACACACAGGTGCTTCGATCCTCCCAGTTTGTGATGGTTGAAAGACGTTCGGCACCAATGACCAGCGCATTCTTACAGTTTCCGGTTGCAATGGCGTTGGTTGCAACAGACAGGGCATAGAGAAAACCCGAACATCCAGCAGAGACATCAAAGGCAACTGCCTTGCTGGCATTAAGCGCTTTTTGTACTAGACAGGCTGCCGAAGGAAACTGACGATCCGGTGTCACCGTGCCCATCACGATCATATCCAGGGCATCGGCCGAAACGCCTGCCATCTCCAGGGCCTTTAAAGATGCACTGGTGGCCAGATCGGAGGTGTTCTCGCCTTGGCCGTTTGAAGAGATGCGGCGTTCTTTAATCCCGGTCCGCCGTGTGATCCATTCATCGGTTGTATCTACAATGGTTTCAAGGTCCTTATTCGTTAGGATCCTCTTAGGGGTTGTGGAACCCGTTCCAACGATGCGTCCCTTTATCATGATTGGTTCTTTGTTTACTCCTTTTTAGGAAAAATTTCAGGCTAAAAATAATAGCACATAAAACAATCCACGTCATCCCTTTTTTTCAGGATATGGGGGGTGGTAAAAGGTTGCATCCAAGGCCTGTTTTGATTATGATAAAGACAAGATAGGCTAATCAATCCCCTTGTGGCTAACAAAGATGAACCAGGAGGTCGTCATGTCTGAAAAGGCCTTGATTGTGGTAGATATGCTCAATGATTTCGTGGATGAAAAAGGCGTGTTGTATTGTGGTCAAGCAGCCAGGGATATTATCCCGTTCATTCAAGCTCGCTTAGAGGCCTGCCGAAAAAGTGGGGACCTTGTGATTTACTTGCAGGATTCCCACACAGAAGATGACAAGGAGTTTGAAAAATTTCCCAAGCATGCCGTAACCGGGACGTGGGGACACCAGATTATTCCAGAACTTGCACCCCAGCAAGGGGATATTGTCATTCAGAAGCGGCGCTACAGTGGTTTTTTCGAGACCGAATTGAGCGATCTGCTAAAAAAGCACAATATCCAGGAGGTAGAAGTGGTGGGGGTTTGTACCAATATCTGCGTGATGGATACGGTGGGGGGCTTGGCGAACCGAGACTACAACATCACAGTGCCCAGGGGGGGTGTCGCTGATTTCGACCCTGAGTTCCATGCATTTGCTCTCAAGCGTATGGACAAGATATACGGAGCTAAAATCGTATGAAAGAACGCCCCGACAGTATTGAACTGCTGACCGACCTCTATGAGCTGACGATGGCGGCCAGTTACCTTGAAAATCATATGGCCAACTCCGCCACATTTTCTCTTTTCATCAGGAAATATCCACCCAACCGGGCTTACTTTGTGGCAGCAGGGCTTGAGGACTTTCTCGAATATGCAGCCAACTTTCATTTTTCAGAAAACGACCTGGCTTACCTTGACAATACCACCATGTTTTCCCCTGACTTTCTCCATTATCTCAAAAACATGCGTTTCACAGGAACGATCCGGGCCCTGCCGGAGGGGGAGATTTTCTTTAAAGACGAACCGATCCTTGAAGTGACCGCCCCCATTATAGAAGCCCAGATACTCGAAACGTTTGCGATCAACACCATCAATCTCCAGTCCATGATCGCCACCAAGGCGGCCCGATGCATCCATGCGGCGGCAGGTCGTCGGCTGGTCGATTTCTCTCTCCGCCGAACCCAGGGGATTGATGCGGGCCTGAAAGTGGCCCGGAGTAGTTACATTGCCGGATTTGTGGCTACAAGCAATGTGCTGGCTGGAAAGCGTTATGGCATCCCCATCTCGGGGACCATGGCTCATTCGTATATCAGTTCCTTTGGTGATGAAATCGAAGCCTTCAGGGCCTTTGCACGCTTATTTCCCGAGAAGGCGGTTTTCCTCATCGACACCTACGACACGATTGCTGGCGCTCGCAAGGCCGCTATCGTAGGACAGGAGATGGCCAAAAAGGGACACAAGTTATTGGGGGTGCGTCTGGACAGCGGTGATATGGCCGGATTGAGCCAACAGGTTCGAAAGATTCTTGATGAAGCGGGCCTCAACGATACCGAGATATTTGCCAGCAGCAGTTTTGACGAATACAAGATTGCCAGAACGTTAAAAGAGGGGGCTAAGATTGATGCCTTTGGCGTAGGAACCAGGATGGGGGTCTCAGCCGATGCTCCTTATTTTGACATTGCTTATAAGCTCGTCCAGTACGGTGAGCGGCCCATTATGAAGTTCAGCACAGGAAAGACAAACCTGGCCGGGAAAAAGCAGATCTTCAGAAGGACCGACGGCCAAGGACGTTTTGTGGAAGATATGATCGGTACTGCCGATGAGACTGTGGAGGAGGCCAGACCATTGCTCGAGCCTATGATGGAAAATGGCAAGCTCCTCAAAACACATCCCTCCTTAGAGGAAATCCGTGAGCGGTTTGCCAAAAACTTTCAAGCCCTTCATGAGAAATATAAGGCGTTGGATGGGGCGCCTTCCTACCCGGTAAAATTGAGTGCCCGCCTCAAGGCCCTGCAGAATGCTTCCTCCAGCTATTCTTCGCCCAGATAGGCTGATCTCACCCGTGTGTTGTTCAACAGCGAGGCGCCGGTTCCCTTGATGACGATTCTGCCGGTTTCCAAAACATAACCATAATTAGCAACAGAAAGGGCTGCCATCGCGTTTTGTTCCACCAAAAGGATCGTGGTCCCTTTTGCGTTGATATCCTTTATGGTATCAAATATCGTCTCTACCAGAAGGGGCGCCAGCCCCTGCGGCGATTGCCACACATGCAGGCAGCATCAGCCAGAAGGGGATATGAATGCCAAACTGCGGTGAGGCCATGAGGGCATAGCCGTAAGAGCCAATGGCAAAAAAGGCGACATAGCCCAAGTCAAGGAGACCGGCGAAGCCCACAACCACATTGAGGCCAATGCCCAGCATGACGTAAATCCCGATATCTCCAAGGATCTGGGTCCAATAATTTCCCACCAGTGGCGGTAAGATGAAAACGAAAAGCACAATCGCAAGCGCATATGCTTTTGCAGGAATGGAGCTTAGGGCTGCGCTTATTTTCCCCATATCATATCCTTTCTGAAACAACTTCTCCGAGGATCCCTGTCGGTCTGAAAACCAGGACCAGGACTAACAGGCTGAAAGCGATCACATCTTTGTACTCTGCTGGCATGACCAGGACCCCCAGGGCCTCGACAATGCCCAGGAAATATCCACCCAGCATGGCCCCAGCCACATTTCCGATTCCCCCCAGCACAGCAGCGGTAAAGGCCTTGATACCTGGAATAAAACCCATCATGTGATTGATCTGGGTGTAATACATGCCGACCATGACACCAGCAGCCGCAGCAAGGGCCGAACCAATCACGAAGGTAATGAGAATGATCCTGTTGACATCAATACCCATTAGGGCAGCAGCCTCCTTGTTCTCGGCTACAGCTCGCATCGCCTTGCCAATCTTGCTTTTCTGGATAAAGAGATAGAGTCCGACCATTAGAAGGACAGAGCTCAGGATGATGAATATCTGAAAATAGGAGATGCTTATCTTGCCGATCTCTATGAATGATTCGGGTATCACATCCGGATATACCTGCATGCGGGCCTTAATAATAAGCATCATGACATTTTGGAGAAAAATGGAGGCTCCGATAGCACTTATGAGAGGGGCCAGTCTTGGGGCATGACGAAGCGGTCGATAGGCGATTCTTTCCAGGAGCGCTCCAAGTGCTGAAGAGATGATCATGGCAACCACAAAGGCGGCGATCACCGAGATCACCACATGCTTCTCGGCAAACCCGGTATTTACAAAATACGTAAGCGCCGCATAACCGCCGAATGAGCCGAACATGTATATCTCTCCATGAGCGAAGTTGATCATGAAGAGGATACCATAAACCAGTGTATATCCCAGGGCGATTAGGGCATAAATTCCGCCTATGGTCAGCCCGTTGATGATTTGATCTATGATGATAATCGGGTCAAATAGATGGCCCATCAGTTCACCCTAATGAAAAGGCCGAGACAACCTCGACCTTTCTGAAAAAAACGGGAAAATTCCTCTCAAACAGCGAGCGTTTGTCCTGACTAAAATTGCATTGGCTTAAAGAATCTTTCCCCTTTTTCTTGAACCACCTCATAAATAACAACCACAGATCCCGTTCTATCCCCATTAGGGTCAAAGGCAATCTTGCCGGTAATCCCCTCATATTCCGTCTTTGACACTGCATCCCTGAGTGCCTTTTTCCCGATAACCAGGCTTCCGTCCGCCTGCCTTTTGGCTACCTTTTCCACGGCCATCATCAGGATATTGGCCGCGTCATACGCCTGGGGCGAGAACGTCTGTCTGGGGCCGTATCTTGCCTCGAATCTTTTTACCCATGCCGGGTCGGGCTCTTTGGCGTAGGTGACATAGCATCCAGTCGTCGCTTTGCCGCCTGCCTGGATAAAGTCCTTCTTGGTGTAACATCCGTCGTCACTCATGAAATGGGCCTTGATCCCCACGCGCTTCATCTGGCGGGCTATCAGGGCACCCTCGGCGGCCATGCCGCCGAAATAGATGAGTTGAGGCCTCAGGGGCTTAATCTTTGTCAACACCGGGGAAAAATCCTTGTCACCCCGTGTGATACCCTCCAGGGCCAGAATCTTTCCTCCTTTGTTCCTGATGTGCTTGGCAAAGTCTTCTGCCAGACTTTGTCCGTAATCGCTCTTGTCGTGCAAAACAGCCACATTTTTCCAATTGCGGCTCAAGGCAAAGCCAGCAGCCCTCCTGGCCTGTATCTTATCGTTCCAGCACGTTCGGAAAAATATGGGTATACCGCGAGCCGTCAGTTCGAGGGCTGTGGAAGAAGGAGAAATCATGACCACCTTGTACTTGTTGTGAATATCTGAGGCAGGTTTACTCCCCCCACTGCACATGTAGCCAACAAGGCCTACGACCAGAGGGTCATTACATAACTTTTCAGCAATAGCAACCGAGGAAGGGCCAGCACAACCGTCGTCTTCGGCTTGCAGGATAACACGATGCCCCAGGATCGTCCCCTTCTCCTGAACGGCCATTTCAGCCCCGTTCTTGATATCGATCCCCATGCTTGCATAATCTCCGGTAAGCATGGCACCGAGGCCTATCTTGATCGGTTTGTCGGGTGGGATGATGATGGTTCCCCATTCATCGGCGTGGACCACAGATAAGGTAAACAGGAAACAAAAAAGCGTGCCTATGAACAATAAGCGAGTCTTATGTGTCATACCCTCCTCCTTTCTCAAAAGTCATTGACCGGCTTGCTCCCCGGACGCAAAACGCTGCCGTCAGGCAGCCCCCCCGTCCGGAAGGGCGGGGAGCTTCACTTTGTCCGTTCTTCTTCCGATGGGTTTATTTGGCATTTATGTCCTGTTCAGCTGTTGTTTGTAGGGACGCCAAGGTTGCAAGGTGCATAGAAAATTGACATTTGACACAAGAAAATAGATAATATATGATGACGGGTTAAGGAAAAGGCTGGTTAAAAAAAGAGGCCTGATCCCTCTGCTCTTCTGTCAGGACACAACAGGGCATGTCGGGAGGTTAGGCGGCATGTACGGGTTTTCTCTTTGCGCTTTCCACTGCCGAGCAATACCTGAAAAATGGCCAATATAAGAACGCCCTGGTGGTTGCGGCCGAGGTCTTAAGCCGAACCGTGAACTGGAAGGATCGCGTGAGCTGCATCCTCTGGGGTGATGCAGCGGGGACCCCGGGGATAAGTTTTGATCTCAGCCTGAAGCCCTGCGCTTGGGGGCTTGTTACCCAAACGGCTGTCCACTGAAACCTCTATGAAGCTGTTAGGGGACATCTGCATTGGGACAATTTGGGCAACAGCCGGCTTTGATTTGACTGGCCAATGAGGTCCTGCTATGAGATAGATTGAATCGGCACCCTTACTCACATGTTAGGCCCTTATGAAAAAGATTGGGATTGTTGTCAAGGCACAACAAGAGGCCGTTGACAAGGCCAAGGCACTGGAAACCTGGCTGAAGGCAAAGGGGATTGAGGTCTTCATCAAGCAGAATGTTCCTGCGCCCATTACCTCGAAAGCGTGTCTGGTCGAGAATATTCCAAAGGCCCCGTCGAATCTTTCTTGCATCGTTGTATTGGGCGGCGACGGCACCTTCCTGAGCGCCATTCGATGGGTACAGGATACGGGGATCCCGGTTTTGGGCGTGAACCTGGGAAATTTCGGCTTTCTCACCGAAACCTCGACCGACCAGCTCTTCCCGATCATGGAAGCGATCATCAACGATGCGTTTACCACCGAGGAAAGGATCTTATTGTCGGCACAAGTTTTGCGGGATGGTGAGGAGATTGCCTGCCAGACCGTTCTCAACGACGTGGTGGTCAATAAGGAGGCCCTGGCGCGGATAGCCCACATCCGTACCTATATTGACGATGATTATCTGACAACCTTCAAGGCGGATGGACTGATTGTGGCAACGCCTACGGGCTCGACCGCGTATTCCCTTTCAGCAGGTGGCCCGATCATCTATCCCTCGCTCAAGACGATCATACTCACCCCGATCTGTCCCTTTACCCTGACCAATCGTTCCCTGATCCTGCCCGACACCGCCACCATTAAGATCAGGGTGGATGAGCGGGACTCGAACGTCTTTTTGACCTTTGACGGCCAGGTCGGGCTTCACGTGACCTATCAAGATGCCATTGTTGTCAAAAAGGCTCCCCACACGATTCAGATGATCAGGACATCTGGCCTGAGTTATTATGATGTCCTGAAGGCCAAGCTGAGATGGGGCGGGCGATAGCTTGTCTGAATGCCTGTTTTGGTCCGGCAGGCAAAACAGCACCCACCTCAACCCACTCTCTTGACCAGCCTACCTATCATCGTTCCGTACTGGACGCACTCATCCCGTGAATAGGGTATCTATTCCCCAAACAAAGCAGCAGGGTCCCTATCCGGGGAGTTAAATATTTTATCTGGTTTTTTGGGTTTATACTTTTTTAATAATGACTTGTATTTTCCCAGATCCAGAGCTCTTTTTTGTTGTAGGACACTAGAAGCGGTTTTGAAACCAGTTGTAACAATTCAAATATTGCGGCTATAAAATGTATTGGTATATTGTATTATGATGAGAATTTTTCTTTACTGACGCAGAATTAGTTTAAGACCCTTATTTTTTTAAGAAATTAAAAATGTTATGGAGAATGTGGGGAAATTCTCGAATTGATATTTCGGGAGGGCGTATGAATAAAAAAAGGCGTGTGCCAGACTTCTGCCCAGCATACGCCTAAGACTCAATACGGTTAGTTAATCTCTATCTGAGAGCTTTGCATAACTCCCGATAAATTTCTCATCAGATAGTTGTTTTTTTCTTTCCATAGAGAAAAAACTCTAAAAAAACTAGGATAAAGTGTTGATTATACTTGACTATAAGCTGCTCCTATGCCATATTTTCTTCACAAAATAGACACTTTGGAGGAGAATATGGGCTTCAAAAAAATTGATCGAAAAATCGGTTTCGCTTCCGGGGCTTCACGCCATGGTGTTGACCGGCCTGCTTCCCGGACGCGAAGTGCTGCCGTAAGGCAGCCCCCCACCCTGTGGGGGGAGCCTCATATTCACATTCCGGCGAGGGATACCGATTCATGGTGCTGACAAATGGTCTGCGGATACTTGCGAAATTCGGGATGATAATATTCGTAAAATTTTCGGGCTAAGTCGTGGTGAACCAATATTCTGGCGAGAGTACCATGAAAGGGTAAGGGTGAAAATTCAGATAAATCAAGATCGAAGCAAGTAACGCTCTTACTTGTGCACCGGAGGTCTCCTGAAGGGAATAGGTCTTTGATGGGAATTTTTTTGGGTATTCAACCTCTGAGCAAGCGTCTTGGCCTGCTTACAAGCTTTGGGGGCACCCATTCTACAGGCGCGTTCAAAGTCCTTGAGGGCAAGGCGCGGCCTTTTCGACTTGAGGTTGATCATCCCTCTGCCAAAGTAAAATCTTGGATTCTTGGGGTTAAGCTCTATCGCCTTATTGATTGAGTTCAGGGCTAACGTATATCGGTGCGACTCTGCCAGGATCAAGGACTTTATGCTGTGGGCCCGGGCCGAACTCGGTGCAAGCTCAAGGGCCTTATCGATCTTTTTGAGGGCCTTGTGTGGCTTGCCCATGCGTTTGAGGACGATGGCCTGCCCAGCATAGGCCTCAGCCATGTTCGGATCGACCGACAGGGCCTGATTGTAATATGATAAAGCTTCCTCCAATCGCCCGTTTGCCATAGCAGCCTCTGCACTTTTCAAATGATCTAAGGCCGTCATTGTATTTGTGATAGCCACATATTTTTCCTTGATCTCCCTTTTTGGGGTTTCCCTTTGTTTGCCAGAAATCTCTTCGGTTCGCTGGGCCTTTAACGCATGAAGCTCTTCTTGAAGGGCAGCCAATTGGGCCTGGATATTCTTGAGCTCCTCAACGCTTTCTTGGTTATCTTTCAAAGCAGCGATACGCGCTTTAAGATTTGAAGTATCCACAGTCGCACGGATCAGGACCGTGACCATCAGGTTTTCACCCGACATCTTCCATTCCTCTTTCAGGACCTCCACAGACATGACGCCAGAGGCCAGAGAACTGATTTCATCCTTGGTCAATTCATAGTTTTTCACCTCAGAGGAACTTTCCAGGTAGGTACCTGCCTGTTCAAGGGCCGCCCTCTTGGCTTCCATCAAGGCGAGGGCCTTGGCCTCTTTTTTGGTGTCCAGGTCGCCCATGACATATTTCCCCTGACAGGTCACCACCTTTGATTCAGCAAAGACCAAAGGGGAGCAGAAGGCAACCACTAAAAATATGCCCAAACATACCTTAATGACTGATTTCATTGCCCCTCCTTGCGCTTACAGACTTGCAAAAACAGTACCCGTTTTTGAGGTATCGTAGCCACCCAGCTGATCTACGAGTTGTTTGAATCGGTCTGATCGCACGACCTCCAGCATTAATTGGATCTTTTCGTCTTCCAAAAACGCTTCCGGGATAACAAGGTCATATTGCTCCGTAACAATTGGGATAAAATCGAGGTTCAGGGCCCTGGCTGCTGCATAGATGCCAAGCCCCGTGTCTGCAGCACCGCTAAGCACACTCACCGCCACGGACATATGGGTAAATTCCTCCTGGTCATATCCCCTGATGCTTTCTGGCGCGATGTCAAGTTCTGCCAGCCGATAGTCCAAGAGAATCCGGGTCCCTGAACCGGCCTGTCTATTGACAAAGGTTATATCATCTCTTGCCAGCTCTTGGATCCCTGAGATCCCCTTGGGATTGCCCCGGGGCACGATCAGACCCTGCTGGCGATACACCAAGTTGACCAGCTTCACGCTCAGGTTTGGAATGTAACGTTTGACATAGGAAATATTGTAGGTCCCGGTGTCCGTATCAAGGAGGTGGGAGCCTGCTGCATGACAGTATCCATTTCGAAGGGCGATCAGGCCTCCCAGGCTTCCCACGTTGCTTGAGGATAGGCTGAAGCGGTAATCCCGAACCCTCATCTGGTTGGCTAAAATATCCAGGGTGTTGTCATGGCTTCCAACGATAACGACCGTGTTCTCAATTTGTGATAGGTCCTTCAAAAGCTCGGCCTCTACCTCCTCACCGGCCTTGATTCCTTCCACATGATTGGGAATCCGAATGATCCCGTCAGCCTCGGTCAGGGTGGTCACAGAGCCTGCCCCCCTCGGAAGAGACGAGGCTACGACCGTATCTTTGACCCTGCCGAGTTTGACCCGGACAAATTCCTCAATACCGAGCTTTGACGCCATCTTTCGAGCTGTTCTAACTTTTATCTTTGGCCGGTGTGTCTCCCGGATGCCAAGCATTCTGGAGATGAGTGGCTGGACGAACTTCTCAAACGCCATAATGGCCGAGACCGTGTATCCTGGATTTCCAATCACGGGTTTATTGTTGATAACACCCAGAAGCGTCGGTTTCCCGGGCATGATGGTAACCCCATGGACGAGGACCTCGCCAAGCTCAGCCATGACACTTGCTGTATAATCTTCAGAACCGGCAGACGAACCTGCACTGACAATCACCAGGTCCACATCTCCAGTTGTGGCCTCACGGACTGCATTTAAGATCTCTTCAAAAATATCAGGAACGATGGGGTGGCTGACATATTCCCCACCACAGCCTCCAATCAAGGCACCCAGGATGGCAGAATTGCTTTCAACCACCCGGCCTGGAGGAAGGGTGTCGGATGTGAGGTCTTGAGGGGACATGAGTTCTGACCCCGTTGGGATGATGAGCACGCGGGGCCTTTGTTTGACCTTTACATCGAAAACTCCGCCATTTAGAAGGGCACCAATTTCATACGGTGTAATCAGGTGGTTCTGGGGGAGAATGAGCTCGGTGGCCACGATATCCTCGCCTACTTTTCTGACGTGTTGCCAGGGGTAGGCAGCCGACTCAATCTGAACGGTTTCCTCATCCAAGGTCACGACATGCTCGATCATAATGACTGCATTTGTCCCCTCGGGCATCATGTGACCCGTATTCACAAAAAAGGCATCCTTTCCTATGCGGAGATTCTTTGGACGATCTACCGTGGTACCAAAGGTGGTCTCAGCACGTACAGCAATGCCATCCATGGCTGCCGCATGGTAACTTGGGGAAGAAAACCTGGCAAATACCGGTTCTGCTGTGACCCGTCCCGCTGCTTCCTGGGTGGGAATGGTTTCCTGCTGCAGATATCGGTCCAAACAAAAACGATTAAAGAAAATCGCCTGGGCCTCCTCCAGGGATTTCATTTGCAGATAGATATGTCTTTTACTTTTCATGAACGTTTTTAACGCCAAATATCTTTTGAAATTCCTGGTCAGCAACCTTGACAATTCGCCCTTTCAGGCGCTTATAGTCCTCAAGAAGTCTCTTGCCAGCCGGGGTTAAGGCCGAACCGCCACCCTTTCCGCCACCCGGTTTTGTGAATAAAACCTTGGTCCCCAGGCGTTCTTCTGTTGATTTGATCCGCCCCCAAAGGGCACGATAAGACATGTTCAGCTCTTGGGCCGCTTTATTCATCGAACCGAGGCGATCAATCGCTTCGAGCATGCGGAGCCTGCCGGTTCCAAAGATGACGTTGCCGTGGTCGTTGTCGATCCAGACCTTTGTTCGAACTTTCATGGCATTCCCCTTGATACTATTCTATTTCCTAAGTTGTGAGGTTCGTATTCCTTTTGGCAGAAATGTTATTTGGCTAGTTCGAGAACGTATGTCCAATACTGGATATTGGATATATTGAAGCTCCCTGCAGCTTGCCCTGTAGAATCGTTGCTTTGGAATCAAGATGGTCATACAATCTAATTAAGGAACTTGAGGTTCGTAGCTTATAACCAGAGACATTATTCAACAGGGCTTGCTGCGGGGTTAGCGAGCCCTGTGCATTTTCAACATCAAAGATCCAGCATCATGTATCTTGTATTACATCTCACATATTACGACTTACGGATTTTCCTATATGGTTTTCTGCCTGTGGCGGATTCGGATTAAGGATAAATATAACGTATGAGTCTGCGGTACAGATCTTGTTCAAAGCGTCCGTTGGATGTACATGTGATGGTGGTGGTTCGCACAGCCTTCCCATAGATATCCTTCCATGTATAGGGCGTGGTGTACTTGCAAGAAATTTCCACAAGGGTTTTCTGTGGGGCTTTTGATTTGAGCTTGATCGTGGTCTCACGTTTTACCGGCCCTGTTAAAGGCATTTCGCCAATCTTGCCGCAGTCACAATAATCCTCAACCATGACCGTCACCGGCTCTAACACAATGGCACCGGTTTTCTTTAGAGATGACTGCACCTGGTGGCCTAGTAGGTTCGCAATGGCACGGAGCATGGCATTCCACGTGGTGTTGTAGTTCCGCATGACAGTAAAAGTCATGTGAGGTGGATGAGTTTCAGGGGGGACAAGTCGAGTCAAATCATGGGCACAAGCAAGGGACAAACACAATGGAATGAGCAATAGGCCCTTTTTCAAGAATGTATTCCAAGTGGCATTGTAAAACATTAAGAAGTTCATCTGGGCCTTGACAGGCAAGCAGAATTTTTATTAATGTCCCAAAATGTAAGCTTTACATATTATAAATGATTTCATACCAGAAATTGTAACAACTTACCAGAGGATTTTTATGGCACCTAGATGGCATTGGCTCAAGTTGTTGTCTTTGCTTGTTTGTCTTGCTTTTTTGTTGGGCCCCGCCTCTGCAGCGGATGGGCGGGACCTTGAAGACGCCCAAGGCACCCCCGGGATGGCATCAGACACTGGTCCTCAGCTTACACCAAGGGTTTCAATTGTTGAGAGGACTTTTCAATTTGAGCCCGTTTTTGAAGGCACACCTGTTCGGCACACCTTTAAACTCAAGAACACGGGCACAGGGCCTCTTCTGATTCATAAGGTTGGGGCCTCCTGAGGCTGTTCTACCGCCTCATTTCCGAGGCGCATCCCCGCCGGTGGCGAGGGAGCCATTACCGTAGAACTTCAAACCGCAGGTCGGGCTGGTGTCGTTACGAAATATGCTGTCGTCCATACCAATGATCCCCGGCAGCCGAAGATTCAGTTAACCATCACTGGAAGCGTCATCCCTTATGTCACTGTTAAGCCACGAAGGGTGCGCATTGTTGGGGTTGAGGGACAAATAGTGAGCCGGAATGTTGAGATTATACCTCACAAAGATTATCCTTTTAAGATTCTAAAGATAGAATCCAACATAGACCAGGCTGTGAGATACTGCCTGTCCGACACGGCTGACAAGCATGGTTATGTGTTGACTGTTGAAAACATTGAAGGGATGGTGGGCCATCGTGCAGGCAGGATCATCATAGAAACGGACAGTGAGTTTAAGCCCAGGTTGACGGTGTATGTGGACGTGAACATGCACAGAAAAAGCATGGGTGAGAAGAGATGAGTCCCCAAAACCATACCATGGAACAAGTTAAGCTCGTGATTTTTGATTGCGATGGGGTGATGTTTGACTCAAGGAGAGCCAATGAGGCCTATTACAATCATATTTTGGCTCAGTTCAAAAAACCTCGGATGAACAGCGAGCAGTGTAACTATGTGCACATGCACACGGCAGAACAATCCGTGGCTTACCTGTTCAGGGATGATCCCCGGTTGAAGGAGGCGCTCACTTATCGGCGCCAGATCAGCTATCTTCCCTTTATTCCGATGATGGAAATGGAACCCCACCTGATAGGTTTTCTCAAATACCTGCGCCCAACTTACAAAACAGCCATATCCACCAACCGGTCAGACACGATGGATCGGGTCCTGACACACCACAGGCTGGACGCATACTTTGACTTCGTGGTATCCTGCCTGGACGTGAAACGACCTAAACCCGATCCTGAGTCGCTCGTCAGGATCCTGGATCATTTTGACCTGTCCCCGGGGGAGGCCATTTACATTGGGGATTCGGAGATTGACGGCTTGGCTGCCAAAGCTGCCGGAATTCCCCTGGTCGCATACAAGAACCGGGCGCTTTCAGCCGCCTACCACGTGGAACACTTCAAAGAAATAGAAGATCTCCTAGAGAGAAGCAGAACCATCAGGTGACCCAGGTTTAGTCTGTGGTTTGCGCCAGCAGAGTAAACGTCAATCAATCCGAAATGAATCAAGGTCGTCGTCTCCCGAGATGACTAAGAGACAGAAAAGAATCATGAACAAACGAGTGAGGCGCGACTATCCGTTTTTTGTATAAAGCACGGCCAGGATGACGGTCTCTTTGTCACCATGACACCGGACCAGGTGGGGAACGGTTGAATCGTAATAGATGCAGTCACCTGGATAAAGCACATCCCTATAGTCCTCCAAGATGACTTCCATAGCCCCTTCCAGCACATAGATGAACTCCTGTCCTTCATGCGCGGACAGTTCCTTTTTTGCCTTGGAAGGGACCAGGGTCACCATAAAGGGTTCCATGTGGCGATCCTTTTTGTCCGGTGCCAGAGACTCATAGGTATAACCGTATTGGTTTCCCTGGGCAGAGGTATACCTGGAAATGACACGCCGCTGATCCTTTCGGACCACCGTAAAGGGCTTAACCTCACCCGTGGAGATAAACCGTCCCAGCTTCATGTCCAGTGCCTTTGCGATTCTTATCAGGGCACCTAACGGAGGAGAAATGTCGCCTTTCTCTATCTGGTCAAGATTCTTTGAACTCAGGCCGGTTCGTTGGGCGACGTCTTCTATGGTCAGGCCTTTTTCTTTCCGAACCGTGCGTACCCGCTGGCCTATAGAGGTTGGTTCATCACCTCCCTTAGCCACCCGGTGTGCAGCAGGTGCTCGTTCTGCCCTTTCAGTGGAAAACTCACTGATATCTTCTAAAAAATCTCTGTAGGCATCTGTCGGTTTTTCGCTATTCATCATAAGACACCTCTCTGGACGAAACATTTTCTCTTAGGCCTGGACCTTGCGGGCCTGTTGCCCATACAGCCTGCACCTATCATGAGGAGGGCCGGTCTATAAACAACATGGGCAGCCATTCGTTCGGCGCGAATCGTGCCGATATGGGAAACAGCTCGCTAAGTGATCGCTTTCAGAAAGCGCTCCAGTCCCTTCATGCCGTCCACATTATAGATCTGGTGCGGATATGTATCAGGGATAATCTTGCGAAGCAATCCAGTTAACACTTTTTTGGGGCCCACCTCAACGAAAACCTCAATTTCGTCTTCTTGCATCCTGCGCATCGAATCATACCAGCGAACCGGGCTGCAAAGTTGTCTTGCCATGAGCGCCTTGATCTCATGTGGATCTGATTCAGGAGCCGCGGTGACATTGAACAACACCGGTTTTTGTGGCACAGTGAACGGAATTTGGGCCAGAAACGCGCTAAAGTCTTCTTCAGCCCCACGGATCAATTCGCTGTGCCATGCCCCACTGACTTTTAAGGGAATCGCCTTGGCCCCTCGGGCTGTCGCCAACTCAGAGGCATATTCCACGGCATCGGGTGCCCCTGTGATGACGATCTGCTCGGCTGTATTGTGATTCGCCACGGCAACGACACCCCTTTCCTGGGCCTCCTTAACGGTTTCTCGCACTGCATCAATATTCAGGCCTAAAATGGCGTGCATGGCCCCCTTGTGCTTAGTGGCTTCCCGGTGCATCAGGTGGCCCCGTTTGCATACCAGCTTGCATGTATCCTCAGTATTGACGATCCCGGCAGCCCGCAAGGCACTGTACTCTCCAAGGCTGTGACCCGCGGTCACGTCGGGTTGGATCCCCTCCTTTTCCAGGACTGCAAGACAAGCCAGATTCACCGCTGTAACTGCAGGCTGCAAATTTACAGTGAGGGTCAATTCTTCCATGGGGCCCTTGAAACATAGCCTGGAGATGTGAGTCTTGCTCACTTCGTCAACCATGTCAAAGATTTCACGCACAAAATCATATTCCTGATAAAGGTCAAGCCCCATACCTACCACCTGAGAACCCTGTCCAGGGAAGAGAAAAGCGACTTTTTTCTTCAAGATTGGCCTCCTTGTTCGTTATTCATGAATCGTGATTCGCTGCTTGCCCCCCATTAAACAAGATGTTTTAAATGCTACTATACGGATTCATGCCTTGTACATAACAGGGTGAGCTGCGATTTGGCTCAAGGTTGCACCTGACGGCTTCACACGAAGTGAAACCTGCGCCAAAAGATTTACCCCATATCCGGTTTCCGATTGTTTTGTGCATCCAGGTTAAAAAGTTTCCGGGTAATGTCTATATAAAGAGACTTCTTATCCTTATGACCGCTTTGCTTCAAAAAGACTGTGGGGTCATGCAGGATTTTTTTGACAAGGGCTGCTGTGAGCCGGTCAATGGCAGCCCGGCTTTCTTCAGACACTGATGCCATGGAAGCAAAGGTTTTTTTGAGTTCTGCCTGCCGGATTTCCTCAATCTTATCCCTGAGTGCCACAATGGTTGGCACGACATCAAGGGATTGGACCCACCTTAGAAACATGACTACAGCCTCATCCACAATTCGCTCCGCTCTAAGTGCTTCCCTTTGCCGCTCATCAATATTTTCCTGAATGGCGCTCTTGAGGTCATCAATGTCATAAACGTATACGTTATCAATGTGGTTGATCTCAGGATCAATATCCCGCGGGACCGCAATGTCGATAAAGAAAAGAGGCCGGTTCTTCCGGGCACGCATGACCCCCTTGAAATCGTCACGCACCAGGATGTAGTGGGGGGCACCTGTTGAACTGATGACGATGTCCACCTGTTTGAGATAGTCACAAATCTCCTCGAACCGAATAGCTGTTCCTTTAAACCGCTCGGCAATTTCAAGGCCTCGTTCAAAGGTTCGGTTGGCGACAAATATGGGACTGGCCCGGTTGGTGACAAGGTGCTCCACGGCCAGTTCTGCCATTTCACCGGCACCAATGAGCAATACCGCTTTCCCTTCTAGCACATCAAAGATTTTCCGGCCCAATTCCACGGCCGCATAGCTGATGGAAACCGCGTGGCCACCAATGCCGGTTTCGGTCCTCACCCGTTTGGCTACTGAAAAGGAGCGGTGCATAAGTCGATTCAGGATGACCCCGCAGGTTCTGTGGTTGGAAGCCTCCTGGTAGGCCTCTTTGATCTGCCCTAGAATCTGCGGCTCACCGACCACCATGGAATCAAGACTTGATGCCACGCGAAATATATGCTGCACTGCCTCCTCTCCGTTGTACACATAAAGGGCCTGCTCAAAAACGTCACGAGGCGTTTTCTTGAACTTGGCGACAAAGTCCTTGACCGCTTCCACTGCCTTGGGCATATCTTGGGTTGTGAAGAGAAACTCCACCCGGTTGCAAGTGGAAAAGAGTATAATCTCATCCACATAGGTCTCTTGGCGCATGGCTTCCAGCACCTTGGCGGTATCTTCACTAGGGAAGGCCAGGCGCTCCCGAATCTCCACGGGTGCTGTTTTATGATTCAGCCCGATGATGACGATGTCCCTCTTTTCCGTCATGATGCTAAGCCCCAGGTCCTCCGCGCGTAACAGATCGGAATGGTAAACTGTAGCATTTTGGGATGAAAATGAACCGTGGATCTTTGACCGGCTTGCTCCCCGGGCGCGAAGCGCTGCCGTAAGGCAGAACCCCAAACAAATTTACCCCAAAAAACGTAAGAAAAACGTAAAAAGGAGTATCACAAATCCCGCAATGGTCATCAAGGCGGCCCGCCTTCCTTGCCATCCCACGGCCAGGCGTTCATGCAGCAAGGCTGCATATACCAGCCACGTAATCACTGCAAAAATCTCTTTGGGGTCCCAGCTCCAGAATCGGCCCCGGACCATCTGAGCATATATAACGCCGGTAATGATTCCAAAGGTCAGCATGGGAAATCCTGCAATAAGACATGTATATCCCATGGAGTCAAGTAATTTCAGGGAAGGCAGTCGACGGAAGAAAAAGCCGCGCTTCTTATCCTTGATTGCCTTCTCTTGAATCAGATACAGGATGCCCACCAAAAAGGCTATGGCAAAGGCAGCATTTCCCACAATAAGGGTTCCAATATGAAACGTCCGCCACAGGCTTTTAAAGAGCGGGCCTATCTCAACTGGCGGCCCAGGCAGGATGGAAGCGATGATCACAGACAGGGTGGCCAAGGGTGCCACAAGGGCTCCCAGAACCATAAGATTAAATTTGATTTGAAGTATAAGAAAGACGCCAACAACGGCCCATCCAAACGTCGAAAGTGTTTCGTGGAGGTTCTGAACTGGAACATGTCCAGTTTTAAAGTACTGCAGAGCGATGACGCTTGTGTGACACAGGAACCCCACCCAAAGTAAAATACTTGCAATCCTGTACACAGGTCGCTTTTGAAACAGGACATAAGCCTGATAACCCAACGAGCTTGCAATGTAACACGCAATTGTCAAAGTAAAAAAAAGGCTCATGGATCGTCCTCTCGAAAAATGGTGGCTACACCGAACAAGAAGCCTTACTTAGGCCCCTGCTCGATTTTCATCAGCGCTTCCCACGTGTACCCTTCGCCTAGCACATCTTTAAGGAGGTTGTCTATATCCTGGATGCGATTATCCCGAATCATGACAAGGAGACCCTCATCGAGCAAGCGTTCAAGCATCTGTTTGTGTGCCTCAGGACTCTTTCCCGTTGATAAAAGCCTTTGGCGGATAGCCCCCATAAGGTTTAACAATACCGCATATTCCGGCCCAAATTCCTTTTCCAAGTCCTGGCGTATTCTCTTCGCTAGAGCCGGGCTTTTGCCTGCCGTGGAGATCGCAATCAACAGGTCTCCCTGCTGGACAATCGCGGGGAGCACAAAGCTGCACGCCGCCGGACGGTCGGCAATGTTACACAGCAGCCCTCGCTTGGCAGCATCTTGACTGATCTTTTCATTGATATCTTCGGTGTCAGTCGCTCCAATAACCAGAAACTTGCCCTCCAGGTCGGAGGGTTCATAGCCTCTGGTCTTTAGATCAATATCGCCCTCTGAGGCCAAGGCCTGAAGGCGCTCGGTTGCAAGCGTAGTGACCACGGTAACACGCGCCCCGCATTCAAGTAGGGTCATGACCTTGCGTTCACCCACGCGACCGCCACCCACAACAAGGCACTCCTTGTTTTGCACATCCAGATTCACGGGATAGTAGCGCATGACGATGGCCTCTGTATGACACGCCTGATAAATCCAGCCCCTGTCCGTATGAATTGAACGGATTTTTTCCAGGTAAAACGCCTGGTGGAGAAAACCCGGATGAATATCACTAACAATTGCGCCAGGGAAAGGGGTCGGGAAACCAGCTTTACGCGACCGTCCTTAATCGCCTCAATAATCGCATTACAATCTTTTTCCGCCAGAATCAGGGAGTAGGTCAACCCAAATTGCTCCAGGACGTGAGCATCCGAGTTTCCGACTATGGGGAGGTGGTGGTTGTGGGCAAATCGGACGGCCTTTTTGTTAAAGTTGACGAAATGATTATAAAAATGGCAATATTCAACGGCATCAAACAGGTGCGCATTGGCCTCAAGCTCTCCGTGCAGAGAGGTAGAGCCCGGAAAATAGGGATGGGGTGCGATTACCAGATTGTTGGCCGCCTTTTGCTCGAAGACCTCACGAAGGGAATGAAAGCATCCTTCTTCATAGGGCATATTGATCAGGAGCACATGCTTGCCTTCTATGCAGGCCTCAACTCCCGGGATCAATACAATACCCCGATCGGCTGCATACGACTTAAGTTCGGGGCTATAGGTCAGCACATCGTGATTGGTAATGGCCAGGGCGTCAAAGTTCCTGGAATAGGCCGCATCAATCAGGTCATAAGCCGAGTAGCGAATGCGGTCTTTTTCATCCTCTTTGGTATGAATGTGAAGGTCAACCTTTAAGGGTGTCATGTTCGTCATATATATGAGTTTACCAGCTAAATTTCCATAACTCAATATGAGGGGATTATCAACCGAGTAAACCAAAAATCAACCGCAGAGTAACTGCAACCCAGTTTCATATTCCCAGGACAATACAATTTTTGCTTAGAAGCGGTTTCAAAACCTTTCTCTCGCTTGTTTGACCATTTTGAGAAGTTCTAAAGCTCGCTTTGCTAAAATTGTAGCATGTCGTGCCTCTGTCCAAGGCGTCAGCCGCAACCCATGCGCTAACTCGGGCTAACACCACCCAAACAATTACAATTTTTTACGCTCCACTTCGCTAAGAACTTTTTGCAAAAATGGCCAAAATGAGTCGTCAAAGGGTTTTGAAATAACTTCTAAGAACTTCTTGCAAAATGGTCAAAATTGGCTCGAAAAGAGATTTTGAAACCAGTTGTAAACATATTTGGATCAACAGCCTCGAATGTGACAAGGACTTTCCGAAAAAACAAGACGATTTTCTTGCTGTCTGACCGTTTCAATCAGAAGACATTCACAATTCCTTAAAGACCTTGGCAAGGGAGTCTCCGGCCACATGGAGTTTCCACTCGTTGAGATAGCCAAAGGGGGTTACAATGACCCGATAACCAGCTTGTCCCAGGCGTCCACGTGCTTCCTCGATGAAAGCGCCTGCAAATTCAGGTGGTGACTTACTGGTAGACAGGTGGTTGAACGAATGGAGAACCACCGTCCTGGAGTTGAATTTTCCGGCCAGCCACTTGATGTTTTTGATAAATTTGGTCAGGACCTTACTCCGGCGCTCCATATCTTCAGCCTCCACCTGATAGAAGACCACGACAGCTTTCTTGCAGGTGGCCTCCATGTCCTGGGTGGCTGCCTGTTCCAGGACCTTTTTAAAAGTTCTAAACCAGAAGGAGGGGGCGTAAAAGAGAAGGACCTTCATGGTTATCTATGAGGGGTGGTTGATTTGACTTTCACTTGTCTTTGTGTGGTTTCCTCAACGACAAAGGGGACAGATTTCACACCAATACTGCCTTTCCTTACCCAGACTCTGACCATGATTACGGATTCCCCTTCCATGGTCACGACACTGGGAAGTTCTTCGATGACCTCAATATCGGCAATGTCAAATTCATAGTAAAAGGGCTGGGTGCTGAATGGGTCTGCAATTAAAATGATTTTATCTTCATGGTACGGGTGTTTTTGAGGCGCTCCTGTAAAGGGGACGTGATTGATGATCAAGTCCGGATACTTTTCGTAGATTTTTACCTCGTACTTCTTGGCTTTTTCCAGAAATTTTTGAATCGTCATGTGTCCCTCGTCCGTTACCTTCAAGAGAAAGCCCAAAGAGAAGCAACGAAAAGGGTTGCCTGATTGTTCATATTCTGTAAGTTTTATCTACTCAGGCGACTGCAGACATGAATCATGCCGCAACCGTCACTATTAATATGAAAATATACGGAAACGAGCTCTATATGTCAATGCTTTCCGGTTAACCTCTTTTTTTCTTCTAAGCCAACGGTGGGGGTAACAGGTACATTTTTTTATGCCACGTGATAGACTGAAAGCACGGTAATGGTGGAGCCTCCTCTGCTTTTTTATCTTGTATGGCTTTTGTGAAGCCCCCCGCCTTGGGCGGAGGGGGGGCATTTTGGCCTCTCATATTTGACTTGTATGTTCAAGCGGTCTATATTGAAAAGGTGATTTGGGCATTGTTTGATGTTGCATGCCCATTGTCAGGACAAGTACATGTATTTGACTTCCTTTGTACATCGCGAAGATTTATTCAATATTGCCGCGCGATGGCTTTGTGGGCAGCTCCATCCATCCGATGGCCTGCGAATCACGCAGATCCTGATCTGCGGTGGGTTTGTGGTGGGCGAGACCCTGGAAAGGGTCGCTAAGCTCTTGCTGGAAATGACCTATAATGAGCCGATTCAACAGAAATCCGTTTACTACAAAGGTGAGCTCCGTGATGTGATCTGTCGCAGCCCAAACGATGCAACCCCTCGGGTAAAAGAACTCGTGCATCTTTATAAGAGCAACCCGGATTTCTATTACCGAGAAACCCCCATTAATGGCGTCATGTGCCTGGACAAAAAGCAACGTCTGTTAGGGCTCTATAGGATCAAACGGCCCAGGAGGATTGCTGAAAAGGTCAACCGCTACATTGCCAACTGGATCTTCCGGATGGTCCAGGATACGGCGCGGGAGATGGCACAGAAACGGGCAGAGGAGATGGGCATCCCACTGGAAAGACTATTGTCTTCTAAAGAAGAAATGGATCGGGAGTTTATGGCTGCAGAAGAGGCTATTGCTCATAAATTTCGCGATGGTGCTATTCAGCTCGACAGAACCGCCCTGACCATACATGACGTTGGCGGCATTAAGATTGTAGCAGATCCTGAAAGGCTGGCCCGCCTGGAGCATATCCTGGCGGATCACCCCATGATCAGCATCATTGATAAGGAGAATCACCAGGGAGATTACCAAGCGGTCAGCTTGATTCTTGCTGTTTCATGGGACAGAGAATATGTCTGTCGCAGGTATATGGATTGTCTGGGTTGGCAGAAGTATGTCCGCCGCGGTATCCCCGAGGCCGAGTTGAAAAAGGGCTTGGAGCCCCTCTTGGATGGTGCCGAACCGACCATCAACATGGAACTGATCCTTTCCACCTTCCCCGACATGGTAGAGTCCGAATTGGGAAACAGTATCCATGAAGAAAGAATCATTGCACAAAGGGATAACAGGCTCTATAAAGGTTACATCCCCATGAACGTGGAGTTGTTGATTGAGTACCTTTTTGCCGTGGGGTTGAGCCCTGAGGTCCATGTGAGCCGCCTGCCGGTCAAACTCTGGGGACGGTATCTGCCTGAAACGGTCGCCTCCAACATCCGACACCTGTACGGCATCCCGGAATACGCCCTCTATTATTAGGTATTATCAGGCTGTTGGATCCAAACAGCCTGACATCTGTCAGCCGTCAAACACCAAAAAGGGCTGAAACTTAACTGGTCCGCTTCCTGCCATGCGAAGCGCTGCCGTCAGGTAGAACCCCCGGCCTGGAGTCAGGGGGGGGTAATTGTCGTGATTTGGGCAACAGACCCTTATTGGGTTCCTGCAGCACCCCTAGGCCTGAAGCCGGAAAAAAGGATAGCAATCCCAAAAATCAGGGGCTGGTAAGTGATCCTTTCAAACCCTGCGTTCTTCATCAGCCCCGAAAAGGTGCTGGGCGGGGGAAAACGTAATACTGAGTCAGGCAGGTAAGAGTAGGCCTTTTGATTCCTTGATATGACCCGTCCGATCAGCGGGAGAAGCCTTTCAAAATACCACAGATAAATATATTTCAGGGGGGCTGGCCGAGGTGTGGAAAGCTCCAGGATCATAATCTGGCCACCTGGTTTAAGTTGGTCTAACAGTGTGATCAAGGCTTGTTTCCTGTCAGGCAGGTTTCGGATGGCAAAGGCGACCGTCACAGCATCGAATGAGGCAGGTTTGAACGGCAGGGAAAAGGCCTCGCCTTTGATCAGGAAAATATGCGAAGGGCGTCTGACCCGTGCAATCTTGTCCTTGCCGAGACATAGCATGTTCCAGGCAAAATCAACCCCAAATATGGACACATCTGACCCTCTCTGACGTGCGATTTCCAACGGGATATCGGCTGACCCTGTTCCCACATCCAGCACCTTTCCCCCCTTAGGGATTTTCAACCCTTTAACCAGTGCCCTTCGCCAATGTACGTCCTGCCTGAGGCTGAGCATCCGGTTCAAAAGGTCATACCGGGGAGCGATCGCCTGAAACATTTCCTGTATTTGATTCTTATTCATCATGGCTTGGTACCGGACCCCGCCCGCCCTGTGAGCGTGGAGCTTCACATAAGGCGTCTCGTTATTCTCGAAGAAATCCGTAGCAGATAACTTGTTGTTTTTCTTTAGGTTGCTAATAGCTGCCTGCTGAACGCTTATCGAGCCATAGCATATGCATGGGCTCCCGCCAACACAATTATGACAACGGCATCCTTTTCATGACGACATATTTTCTTGGCGGTTCAAAGGCAGGCTCTCGCCTTGTCAACACGTTCTGCAGGAAAAGACGTTCACAGGCTATTGTCCAAACAGCCGTGCACTTGGCATGACAAATACCAAAAGAGGGCTGAAGCTTGAGCTGCAAAAGCGAGCGCATTCCCTGCAGGTTGCTGCAGGGAGTTTCAATTGTCGTAATTTGGGCAACAACCTGTTGACTAATAACATATGAGGTGTTATTTAATCTGGATCTTAGTTTATAATCGAACTTTAAGCTTGGCTCTACAAAGGAAAACCTATGATATTAAGAAAGGTAATACGCATATTTTTCATTATTTTTTTGCTTGCCGTGTTCCAGGGAGGCGCATGGGCAGGTGAACCCTCGAGGGTGGCCATCATTCCCTTTAAGATGAATGCTGATCGCGACCTTTCCTTTTTGCGCGAAGGGATTGTAGATATGCTGACCACCCGATTATCCTGGGAAAACAAGGTGGTTGTCATTGAAAGGGAAGTGACTGAACGCATCGTTGGCAAAATAGCCGGAGCCGGTCCCATGAACGAAAAGGTGGCCCGAGAAATCGGTACTGCCCTCCATGCAGACTATGTGCTGTTCGGAAGTCTGACCGTTTTTGGTGAAAGCGTTAGCATTGATGCCAAGATGATGGATGTCCATGGCGCAAAGCCAGTGGTGACCATCTTTAATCAAAGCCGCGGCATGGACAATGTGATTCCAAAGATAAACGTCTTTGCGTCAGACATCAACGAAAAGGTCTTCGGTCGAGTACTCACGATTCGAGAGGAGGCCCCTCGGCAGGTCGCCTCTAGAGCCCCTTTTCCGGACATATATGCACACCCTGAAAAACTCCTTGGGGAGGGTATTCAGGAGTATGGTGGCATGATGGAAACCTCAAGCCTTAACCCGAATTTTATTGCAGTGGGAGGCCGGAGGGATGCTGGCAGTTTTTGGAAGAGTCGAAACTTTGAGGAGCATATTAAGGGTATGTCCATCGGAGACATTGATGGAGACGGCCATCAGGAGGTCGTCTTTATCAGCCAAAACCAGATCTTTGTGTACAGGAATGTCGAGCGTCGATTCATTAAGGTAAAAGAGATTTCTGGAGAGCCGAATGACAACTTCATTGGTGTTGATGTGGCGGACATCAATGGTAATGGGAAGGCTGAGATCTTCGTCACTAATCTGAATACGCTGAGGGATGTCCTCCAGTCCTTTGTCCTGGAGTGGGAAGCAGGTGATTTTGTCACCATAAGCAAGGGCAATAATTGGTACTACCGGGTGATAGAACTTCCCATGCAGGGTCCGGTGCTCCTGGGTCAAAAACGTGGGCTCAGCGATCCGTTCCTGGGGGATATTTACGAATTGGGTTGGCGCAATGGGAACTATGAGGGTATTCATACAATGGATATTCCCCGAGGCGTCAATGTCTTTGCCTTTACGATCGGTGATGTGCTCGACGATGGCCAAGAGATGATCCTGGCCTTTGATGAGAATGACTATCTTCAAATCTTGACCAGGTCAGGGGCCCGAGAATGGAAAAGTGACGAATATTATGGCGGCTCTGTCAATTATCTTGAGATGGCATCAGAGAACGAACCCTCAGAAAAAGGTCGCCTGTTTCTTGCACAAAGGATCTTCATAAAGGACCTTGACCGAGACGGAAAAAAGGAGGTTATTGTCATCAAGAACCACGCCGGGACAAGCAGGTTGTTCAAGCGATATCGGCAGTTCAGCAGTAGTGAAATCGTATCCTTGTCTTGGAACGGCCTGGGGCTGGGCTTAAATTGGAAGACCAGAAAGATCCATGGCTATGTCAGCGACTTTGCCATTGGCGACTTTGACAATGACGGTCAGGAAGAACTGGTGGCCGCAGTGGTGATGGAGCAGGGAGCTTCTTTTGTGGCTAAGGCGAAGAGTACGATTATAAGTTACGACCTTGCGATTCCAAAAACCTGAAATTCAAACCCTCATCGTACAGAATCAAATACTGGTGGTCAGTTTTGGACAGGTTGTTGCCTAACCAGGGGTCAGTAAGTTTGAGAAGATCCGTCAGCAAGATTTAGAAAAGCAACAAGTTATCTATAACGCTTTCTTTGAGAATTGGTTGAATACTGAGATCACACGATGTTTGATATGGCGGTGTAGCTCAGTCGGTTAGAGCATGCGGCTCATATCCGCAGTGTCCGGGGTTCAAGTCCCTGCACCGCCACCAGCTATTTCAAAAACCTATCGACAAATTCACCTTCCTCAAAATCCAAGAAGTACAGGAACTAAAAACTTGATGCCTTGTCAAGCTTGCCCGACAGCGGGTTTGTTTACCGCACCCTTTTCCTTGGCCTGTTCGGCCATTTTTGACCGGCCTGCTCCCCGCTATCCCCGACCATTAGGGCGGGGTCAAGGGGGAGCTATTTAAAAATGTTTCTTTCCTTTACCGGAGGGTTCCGTCCTTTAGTGCGGGCGGGGCCTTAAAGTTCTAAGCTCGCTTCACTAAAAACTTTTGGCAAAAATGGAGTCGTCAAAGGGCCTTGAAATAACTTCTACTCATGAGAGCATCATATTGTTTGCAAAAAAGCCGTCAGGGGAGATCTTTTTTGAGTCAGGTCAAATCTCATCCTGCTTGTTGGTGGCAAATGGCATTGATCTTATGAACCAGGCACACGTCCATGTGGCATACAAGCGACCAGCCGATTTGTAAATGGGTCAGGACCGTACGCAAAATATGGTGCCGTTGTGGGGCCTGTCAGGTCATATCAGTGACCTGATCTCAAAAAAGATCTCCCCCTGACGGCCCTCAAAAAATAGCCTCAGCTGTTTGGGCAACAGACTGTTAGCGACCGTGCTTTCGGAAGTGGGCAGGTATTGAACAAGACCGATTATTCTTCGCAACGAGAAGAGTTGGATCCTGTATCTAAAAACTCTGCAAACACGTTACTTGCCTCATCAAGGATGGTATGTTTCAAATCTCCAAGAAAATCGGCAGTCTCATTTAAAAGTTCTCTGAACCTGGAGGAATCCTTTTCCTGAACGATTTTGCTAACCATCTGTACAGATTCCAGAAAGGCCTTGGCTACCTCGCTGGTATGGGAGTTTTGCATCTCAAGATCCGTGTAAAGTCCCAAGTTCTGGGCAAATAACCTTCCAATCATATACATCTTTAGTCGATAGACAGGGGTCGCATGCTGCAGGCTATCATCCAAATCCACGTTAAGGGCCTTGATCGTCTGGGCCAGGGCTATTGTACTCAGATGTGTGAGCCCCTGGACAATGGACATCATCTGATCATGTTCCTCGGGGGTGGAGATTTTGATCTTAGCCCCTTTTTCCCTAAGCAGATTGGTAAGCCAGGCAAGCCACTTATCCCCCCTTCCAGGACATATCACGACCGTACGGTTCGTTATGGACCTGGCAGTCGGGCCAAAAAGTGGGTGTGTACCGATCACAGACGATTGCGCATGTTTCAGCATGGCTTCCATGATCCCCACTTTCAGAGAGGTTACATCTAACAGCAGGCCATCTTTTCTTATGTGGGGACCAACTTCTTTGATCACCATTTGTGCAGCATTGATAGGAACACTTAATACGACCACATCACTCTCTTTGGCTAGCTCAACAGGGTTCAAGGTTGTGTACCTGCCGGCAATCAGGACTCGGTAACCCGAATCTTCAAAAAATCCCTTGAGCCATTTACCCATTCCACCTGTTCCGCCTATGATCCCGATGGTCAGGTCTTTCATTTCAGTGTCCTCTGGCGTAACAGGTGATCTACCAAAACAAGACAAACCATGGCCTCGCAAACCGGGACAATCCTGGGTATGGCTGATACATCGTGTCTTCCTTTAACCGAGATCGTTGTCGGCTTCATATTGATATCTACTGTATTCTGTTCTATTTCAATGGAAGGAATGGGCTTTATAGCAGCCCTCAGGATGATGTCATCGCCATTGGAAATACCTGCCAGGATACCCCCGGCGCGGTTCGTTACGAATCCTTGGGGCGTGATCTCATCATTGCATTCAGAACCGAGCAGCCGGGCCGCTGCTAGGCCGACACCGATTTCAACGGCCTTCACAGCCCCGATACTCATCACCGCCTTTGCCAGGTCAGCATCGAGCTTGTCAAATACGGGTTCCCCCAATCCAGCAGGACAGCCCTGAGCCAGCACCTCGACGATTCCTCCGGCCGAATTTCCAGATTTTTTAATCTCCTTTATCCTTTCCTGCATGCGGCTTGCTGCGTCCAGATCTGGCGCAAGAAACGGGTTCTTATTTATGGCCTCCAGATCCACCCGTTCCACCCGGACCCCGGCGAGCTCTAGGGTATATGCCCTGACCTGGATGTTTGCTTGTTCCAGCACCTTCCTGGCAACAGCGCCGGCTGCAACTCTTGCTGCTGTTTCCCTGCCAGAGGCCCTGCCTCCGCCTCTGTAATCGCGTATCCCGTATTTCCTTTGATAAGTCAGGTCACCATGTCCCGGCCTAAAGATGTCCTTGATTGTCTCATACGTTTTGCTTTCCACATCCTTGTTATAAATAAGGAGCGAGATAGGGGTTCCAGTGGTCATGCCTTCAAATGTGCCAGACAATAGCTCAACTTGATCTGGTTCCCGCCTTCGTGTACTTGAAGGTGCCCCCCCCTGTGGTCTTCTTCTGTCAAGGTCTTGCTGAATGTCAGACTGGTCAAGGGGCAAGCGAGGGGGACATCCGTCGATAATCACCCCGAGGGCCTTTCCGTGGGACTCACCCCAGGTAGTCACCTTAAATACTTGTCCAAATGTATTACCGGCCATTTAACCTCCATACTGTTCGAGCGTAACTGTTCAGGGGGTACGAGAAATCGGTGAACATAGGCCTCCAGCCATTTCCACCAAGGATAACGGCATACCTGGTAAAGACATTGGAGGCTGAAGAGAAGCAATTTTTCGTACCCCGAATGCTGAACTACGACAAGTGCCCCTGTGACTTACGTTCAAGTTTCCGGACGATCTCATCAAGGACTTGGTCAATGCTCTTAGATGTCGTATCTACAGAAAAATCCATGGCCCTTTGATAAAAAGGCCTCCTAAATTCCAAAACTTCTTCTATTTCCTCGTATGGGTCTTTTCCGGTCAGGCTTGGTCTCTGCTGGTCGGTCCTTTTATCGCCTTGCATTCGTTCATGGATGGTCTGAGTGGTGGCCTCGAGTAAAACGACGATTCCATTTTTCTTGAAATTCTCCACGTTTTCATCGTCCAAGATGGCACCCCCGCCTGCAGCAATCACGCAATCCTTACGTGACGATACCTCGCGGATCGCCTCCTTTTCCTTTGCCCGAAAAAAGGCCCAACCCTCTGTTGAGACCATATCGCTAATCGGCCTTTTGGCTTTTCTTTCGATGTAGTCATCCGTGTCACAAAAGGCCTTCCCAAGTCTTTTGGCAAGGGCCATCCCCACGGTCGTCTTGCCAGTACCCCTGTATCCAATCAGGACAATGTTCATGCCCTCGTTCCCGATCATAGGATTCTCTCGCCCGCTCCCTGCAGTCGCTTGAGCACACAGAGAACGCAGAAAAGATTCTTGAGCTTGGCCTGATTTTTTGAGAGGGGAAAATCAGGCCCAATCATCAGCCCCTGTCGGGGCACCTCAAATGGTGCAAATACGTCTAGTACAAGAAACAATCGGAACACCCCCGCGTAGCGTTGCAGTTTGAGCAGATTTCCCCTCTCAGGAGATCTGCTCAAAGACTCTGAGCCTCTGCGGGCTCTGTGAGAGAACAAAAAGTCAGAGTGGTTATTGACTAACCCAGAGATTCCAGCGTTTCCCAAAAATCTGGAAATGATTTTTTGACACAACCTGGATCTTTAATGGAAATACCCTCTAAGGCTAAACCGGCTATGGCGAAACTCATAGCGATCCTGTGGTCGCTGTAGCACTCTATTTCAGCTCCATGGGTTGCCATCCCCTGAACAATCATCTCGTCTGCCTTTTCTTCAACCTTTGCGCCGATCTTTTTGAGTTCACAGCTCAAGGCAGCGACCCTGTCCGATTCCTTTACCCGCAGATGTAAGATATTTTTCAGGATGGTCTTTCCTTTCCTGAAGGCAGAGAGCACTGCAAGTGCAGGAACCATGTCCGGCACATCGTTCAAGTCAAAAGAAAGATCCTCATGGTTAGACAATGGCCCGGTTATCTGAATCCCTTCTCCAGATGTGGACACCTTGCATCCCATGGTTTCCAGGATTTCTAAGAAACGTAAATCTCCCTGAAGAGAGCCGGGGTTGATATTGGATATCCTTATGGTCCGGCCAAGGATGGCCGCAGCAGCCATAAAATAAGTGGCACTTGAGAGATCGCCCTCTATCACATATTCTCTTGGCTGATAGGCTTGAGGGGCCTTGATATAAAAAAGTCTGTCTTCGAAGACTGATACCTTCACGCCAAAGTGTGCCATCACATTTATGGTTAGCCTGATATACGGCCAAGATGGGAAGGGGGTGCAAATCTCGACTTCAGTATCTTTTTCCGCATACGGCGCGGCCAAAAGGAGCGACGAGACATACTGACTGCTGAGCCCCCTGGTCAAGCCTGTCTTGCCTCCCGGAAGCCCTTTTGCCCGGACTTTCACGGGGGGGCACCCGTTTTCTTCAATGCAGCGAGCCTTAACTCCCATTTGGTTTAGGGCATCAACAAGAGGTTGGATCGGCCTTTGCCGCATGCGGCTGTTGCCATCAAGTATGAAGGTGCCGTGTCCCAATGAGACCGTGCTGGTGAGAAACCGAAGTCCGGTTCCGTTGTTCCCCAGATAAAGCGCAGAAGGCGGTGTCGCCAGTTTACCACCGGTCCCCTCCACGATAAGATCATGGCGTTCCTGACCGATGGTTGCGCCCAGTAAGCGCAGGGCCTCGATCAAATGCTCAGTATCCTCTGAGATTAAGGCTCCTTTTATGATGGATCTGCCACTGGCAAGCGCAGAAGTGATCAGGGCCCTTTGCGTATAGCTCTTTGAACCGGGGACACGGATTACCGCATTGATTTCTCTTATAGGCTTAACCCGCTTCATGTTGTTTCGAGCTCCTCAACGACCAGGTCTTTCATTTGCTGGACAGGGGGTTCTTCTCCTGTCCAGATCTTAAACTGTTCAACCCCCTGAAAAATAAACATGTCAAGGCCGTTTGCCACCATGCATCCTGCAGACTCTGCTTCCTTCAAAAGCCTCGTTTTAAATGGGTTATATATAATATCCACCACAGCTTTGTAACGGCTCAACACACCTTGGGGTACCGGCGTCTCTTCCACCTTGGGATACATCCCCACAGAGGTCGTATTGATGAGACAGTCTCCGCTGACCTTCACAATGTCGACAAGGGGGGCAAAGGACGCATCAAAGGTTTCGGCCAGAGCAAGTCCCTTGTCCCTTGTTCTGTTGACAACCGTGACTTTTCCCCCTTTGCGGGTAATCCCATAAACCACAGCCCTTGCTGCACCACCCGCACCCACGACCACAAAATGGTTATTCTTGATAGGAAGCAACCCCTCAATGGACCTGACGGCTCCTGCCCAGTCCGTGTTGGTACCATAAATCGAATCTCCCTCAAGAACAAGGGTATTGACAGCTCCCACCTTTTTGGCTGTGATATCGATTTCATCTATTAATTCCAGGACCCTTGTCTTAAATGGATGAGTCACGCTTGCGCCTCGTATCTGAAGTGCCCTCATACCGGCTACAGCACCCGGCAAATCCTTTACCTCAAAAGGCAAATAGATGGCATCTATGCCAAGGAGTCTGAATGCAGCATTGTGCATAAGGGGACTCATGCTATGCGCTACAGGGTTTCCCATAATACCATAAACCGAGGTGTTTCCGCTCGGCGTGCTTTTGTTGCTGACAGAACCCGATTTCACCTGAGATTCAGACTCATTGCAGGCTATGGAGGACTGCAGCTTTCTCGAAACCGAGATGATTTCACCAAATATCTTGTTAATGTCTGAGATTTTCAACGGCCCTTGGCTGTGTTGGGCCAAATATCTGTATATCGCCTCTTCCCGGCAACGATCATAGACGCTCAGACCATCTTGGGCCTTGAGTTTACCGATTTGGACAGAAACCTCTGCTCGTTCGTTCAAAAGTTTCAGAAGCGCCACATCCAGATTTTCGATCTTTCGCCTTAGGTTGTTTAAGGTATCTTTGCTCATGACTGTAGTTCCTCAATCACTTTTTCCACAACACCCGAAGGAACCTCAGGTGTCACAAAAGGAACGCCTATTCTTTTTGCCAGAACAAAATGTAGCTGTCCGCTGATGGCCTTCTTGTCAGCTGCCATAAAGCCCATGACGCGTGTTGTATCTAAACCTGCTGGAATCTTGGTGGGCAGATCATATCGTTTAATCAAATCAACGATTCTTGTACAAGACGCACGATCCAAGTAATCTAGCTTATGCGAAATCATTGCAGCACCCACCATTCCAATGGAGACAGCCTCTCCATGAGAAAGGCTGTAGTCCGACTCAGCTTCCAGTGCATGCCCCAGCGTATGGCCAAAGTTGAGAATGCGCCTCAGGCCGAGTTCTTTTTCGTCCATCTCTACAATCTCTGCTTTTATCTTGCACGAACGCCCAACCAAACTTTCCATCAAAGAAGGATTGCGCTTTTTAATCCCATCGCTTTCGTGTTCCAGGAGTTCGAATAGGTTCTGATCGCTTATGATACCGTACTTGATGATTTCAGCCAATCCGTTTGCAAAGTCCTTGTCCGAAAGCGTTTTTAAGAATGATAGCTCGATATACACAGCCCTTGGCTGATAGAATGTTCCCACAAGATTTTTGCCTTCTGGGAGATCCACCCCGGTCTTACCACCCACGCTGCTGTCCACCTGAGCAAGAAGGGTCGTGGGAATCTGGACATACGGGATGGACCTCATGTATATGGATGCGATAAAGCCAGCTATATCACCCACGACCCCGCCACCCAAAGCAATCAGCAGCGATTTGCGGCTGGCCTTCAGTCTGACGAGTTGTCTTGCCACATCAGACACGGTGCCGAGCGATTTTGAGGCCTCACCAGCAGGTATTTCAATGATATCAACCGGCAGTAAGCTCTCCCTCAACCTTTTCCTCACCATTTCTCCATAAAGGGGATTGACATTCGAGTCTGTAATGATCACATACCGATCTGCATGATTCTGGCCCTTGATGGCTAGCCCCACACGGTCTAAGATATCTTCACCAATAAAGATCTCATAGGCCTCCCTGCAAGACTTCTCCAGATTCACCTTAATGCGCTCCATGTGCTTATGCATACTCCTTTCTGGCGATCTTTGCAATTGCTTCAATCTCTTCCATGAACCTGTAGAACGTTTCAGGCTTCAGGGATTGAGCGCCATCACAAAGGGCATGCTCTGGGTCTGGATGGACCTCTACAAGTAAACCGTCGGCTCCGACTGCGACAGCGGCCTTGGCTAGGGGAAGTACGAATTTCCATTGGCCGATGGCGTGGCTGGGGTCCACAATAACCGGCAGGTGCGTCTTATCCTTGAGCACTGGCACCGCGCTGATATCCAGGGTGTTGCGCATGGAGGTTTCAAATGTACGAATTCCTCGCTCGCAGAGTATGACTTGATCATTGCCGGAAGCCAATATGTACTCTGCAGACATGAGTAGCTCTTCCAGTGTGGTCATCATGCCTCTTTTTAAAAGAACGGGCTTTTTTGCAAGACCCACGGCTTTCAATAGGACAAAATTCTGGACGTTTCTAGCGCCCACTTGAAGCACATCCGCATAACTTTCAACCAGTTCTACCTCTGAGGCACTCATGACTTCAGTGACGATGGGCAGCCCTGTCTTTTCCCTGGTCCGTGCCAAGAGCTTTAAACCTTCTTCGCCCATGCCCTGGAAACTGTAAGGGGAGGTCCTCGGTTTAAAGGCCCCGCCTCTAAGCATAGAGGCTCCGGCCTTCTTTACAACATTTGCGGCTTCCATGAGCTGCTCTTCACTTTCCACAGCACATGGCCCTGCAATAACCACGCATTTAGGCCCGCCGATCTCCACGTCGCCCACTTTGATCACGGTGTTACCTTCTTTGGCTTCCCGGCTTGCCAGCTTGTAAGGCTGCAAAATCGGCATCACCTTTTCGACGCCCGGCATGTTTTCTGCCGCCTTCAATATGACCTTCCCGCGCTCGTCACCAATCGCACCGATAATGGTTCTTTCCACACCTTTTGACACATGGGCCTTATACCCAACCGATTCTATCCACTTGATCACATTATCAAGCTCCTGTGGGTCGGCTTTGCTCTTCATGACAATAATCATGGTACACCTCCTCGGTTTCATAAAATAAAACAGGCCGCGGTGATCTTTGCCTCCGCGGCCTGTTCCCTAAAAAACAAAAAAAGCCGCGGGCAGGGTTTCTGGGCTGCCCCCGGCTTAAAATCTTTATAGTTTACGTATTCCTAAACCCCATCCTCCTTTTAAGCCCGGGACAGACCTGTCCAAAATACCAATAATAGTAATAATAGCTAAAAAACAGACCTATGTCCGCGCGCTTACTCATTTCCATGCTTTCTTTTTCTAAGATTTAAAGAACAAATGCCACGTTTTATCTGAGGTGTCAAGCAAAAAATAAGAGAGTTTTTGGGACCTCACACCATGCTCCCTGATGAGAATGCACTAAGACTCCGTTATTTTACACCCTTGTTCAAGACCCGCCATCTTTTCATGGGTACCTTTGTCTCTGTGGCCATGAACCCTTGAAGCCAACCCCTTAAAGACAGTCGCCAGAAGGTATGCCAGCCCGGCTATGACAATGATGGTAGCACCTGCAGGAAGGTTTGGCTGGTAGGATACAATCAATCCTGATGTGGTAAAGACGGCGCCGAGGAGCGAGGCGAGGATCATCATTTGACCCAGGCTGCGGACATAATAACGCGCTGTGGCTGCAGGAAGTGTCAGCAGGGCAATCACCAAAATGATGCCAACCACCTGAATCAGGATCACGATGGTCAGGGCGATAAGGCAAAGGAGTAGCAGGTACGTGGTTACAACTCCAATCCCCTGAAGTTGACTGTACTCTTCATCAAAGCATACGGCCAAAAAGCGTTTGTAAAAAAGCAATACCAAGGCAATGATAAGCGCATCAAGAGAGGCCACCAGATAGACACTTCCTTTGTCCACCATGAGGATGTTCCCAAAGAGGTAGCTCATGAGATCAATGTTGTAGCCAGGCGTTTTATAGATAAAGAGAATGCCCACGGCCATCCCAATCGCCCAAAGCGCTCCTATGATGGTATCTTCGTATTGGTGATAGCGCAGGCTGACCAAACCGATTACAATCGCTGCCACAAGGGCCGACACCACCGCACCGTATATGGGATGGTAGCCGTAGTAATATGCGATGCCCATGCCACCTAGCACGGTATGTGAAATTCCCCCGCTGATAAAAACAATACGTTTGACAACGACATAGGTTCCCATGATGCCACAGGCAACACTGGCAAAAAGACCGATGATCACGGCATTTTGCATGAAGCCCTGACTTTTGAGGGCCACCATGAACTCAAACATCGATCGATATTCCCTTGATCACAACTCGCATTGGTGCTTTATCATATGGACAGGTCCGCTGTAGCATGCCTCGATCACATCGCCTGTAATCTCATTGGTTGGATTACACACAAGACGCTGGTTGACACAGGCGACATGTTTTACATAGCTTGAGATAAAACCCAAGTCGTGGGAAACAAGAATAATCGTTACCTGCTCGTTAAGCTTTTTTAAGAGCTCATAGATGTCTTGTTCAACCCTGCCATCCACACTTGTGGTGGGCTCATCAAGAAGGAGCAGGTTCGGCTTTCCTACCAAGGCCCTTGCCATGAGAACCCGCTGTTTCTGACCACCAGACAGGGTCCCAAAACGCCGATTGCGCAAATCGTATATTTCAACTTCCTGCATAGCCTCTTCAGCGGCTTGCCGATCGGTTTTTCCATACCGTCCTAAAAGAGGCGCTTTTCCCAATCGCCCTATGAGAACCACGTCCATGACACTTATGGGAAAACTCGAGTCAAGGTCTGTGTGCTGGGGGACATAGCCGATAAGATGGCGTGCTCGCTCTGGCGCCTGTCCAAAGACCCGAACCTTGCCCCTTAAGGGATGAATCAGGCCAAGAATGATTTTTAAAAGTGTGGTTTTACCGCTGCCATTCGGCCCTACCACACCTAAGAAATCTCTTTCTTTAACGGTCAGTGTGACATCCTCAAGAATGAGATCACCATTATAGGCAAAATCAACGTGATCGATTTCAATAACAGACTTCTTTTGACTCATTGGATGACCCTTCTAAAGGTTTCAGCGATCTTTCTGATGTTATATAGATAATCCTTGGCCAAAGGGTCGATCCGGACAATTCGTCCCCCGATGGCTCGCGCAACAGCCTCGGCATTTTTGGCGCTGAATTGGGCCTGAACAAAGATGACCCTGATTCCTTCATCCTTTGCGTATTTGATGAGCTCGGCCAGTGCTCTGGCACTCGGATCTTTCCCCTCGACCTCAATGGGGATTTGTTTAAGCCCGTAATCATGGGCAAAGTATCCCCACGCCGGGTGAAATACCATAAATTTGCGAGCCTTGAGGCCTTTTAGAATTTCGGTGATTTCTGCGTCCAGTTTATCGAGATCGTGGAGGAAGGTCCTTAAATTTGTCTCGTAATAGGCCCTGTGGGCGGGGTCCTCTGAGATCAGGGCCTGACAGATGTTTTGAGCCTGGACTTTGACCAACCTTAAGCTTAACCAGATATGGGGGTCTTTTGTAACCTTTGAATCATGGTGACGTTGTTCAGTCTGGTCGTGATCATATCCCTTCATGGGAAGAAGCTTAATGCCACGGCGTGTATCGATCACCTTCATGTTGGGATTTGCCCTGCTTATCCGCGCCATCCAGACATTTTCAAATGGTACCCCGATGCGAAAGTAAAGCCTTGCCTTCCCAAGTTCGGCCATCTGCTTGGGTGTAGGCTCATAGGTAGCCGGGCTGTGTCCAGGGCCGACCAGGACCGAGACATCGACTTGCTCACCCCCCACGCGCTCAACAAAATATGCCTGGGGGAGGATGCTGACAAAGCTCTTGATCCTGGCCTTGCTATTCCTGAGCGATTCCGGATAAACAGGTGGACTGCTAAGAAACAGAGCCGCAAAGAATGCGGCATAAAATAGGCTGGTCGCTTGTATCTTTCTCCTTTTCATTATTCTATCTGCTTTCCCGGGATTGTGCAACTCGGTTGCATCGTTGGACAAAAAAACTACGTCCGATGTTTTTGCAACCGCCTCTTTAGCCAATACCAAGCCTTAAAAAGCAGGCCAATGATCACCGGGTAGAGCCCCTCACCAATGCCGCCGCACTGGCCACCGCAAAAAATACACATCGCCATACCTCAGCCCTATATCATTTACATCCTGGCCTTGAGGCAGCTTTCGCAGATTCCCTCAAACCGGACATCTACATGTTTGATAATACGCTTGCCTTTGATCTGAAACTTTCTGATACCTGCAGGGAGCAGGTCTGGTTCCAAGCATTCCATGACCCCACATTGACTGCACACAAAATGCGGGTGTTCCGGGTGATGGCGCGTCTCGCCCATGCCATACCTGAAGGCCCGATCTCCAGCCGAAAGGCGCTTGACCAGGCCCCTGTCCACCAGAAGGTCAAGGATGCGATAAAGGGTGACCTTATTGATGGACATCTGGTCTCGGACGGCTGCTATAATCTCGACGGCCGCCAGGGGTCTCGACTCCTCCCCAATGGACCTGAGAACCGCCTGACGAAGGGGGGTCGGGTCCACGCCATGACCTTCGAGCATTTCCGCGTAGTTACAACGTTCGCACATGTTTTTTATAATAATGTGTATGCAACTGAGTTGCAAGCCCAAAAAACGCTTAGAGCTATTTTCAGGCTATGCTAAGGTATAACAATGACAGGCAAGGCCTTAGAGCCATGGGCTTGGAGAGTCGAAGTGATGGTCTTCAAACTGCTGAATGATTTTGTGATATTGCTTCACCTGTTGTGGATCGTTTTCATCCTCTTTGGATTCCTCGTGGCCTTGAAGTATTTTAAGGCTTCCTTCATACACATGGCAGGACTGGCCTTTACCCTTGTTCTGAACCTTGGGGGATGGTATTGCCCGCTTACTTACCTGGAAAACTACCTATACGGCCTTTGCGACCCGCAGCTTTCTTATGGAGGCTCCTTTCTCACGAACAACTTGCAAAAACTCATTTACTTGGAGGTGGATGAGGCCTACTTGAGAATGGGCGCTGTCGCCTGGGTAGGTCTCAATATGGGCGCCTATGCACTATGGCTGAGGAGGAGGATGTCGGGGCACAGGGCATAGCGGTAAACCGTTTGCCATTGCCCTGTGCCCTGTGCGGACTTAATATTCATCGTAGGTTAACCCGGCCCAACTCGATTCGTCATAGAGCCTGGCTTCTATATCTACGTCAAAAAAATCGGCAACAGGTTTGAGAATCTCAGGGTTGTTTTTCCAAACTGTACGGCCTGCGTCCAATACCACCTCAATTCCTTTTTTAGTCATCTTGCCAAGAGGCTGACGACACGGCCCGACCGGCATGCCAAGGACGGCCATGAGGGTCTTTGCGCCTAAGGGATTTCTTGCCCGGCAACCCACGGTTCCATACGGAGTCTCCTCCTGGGTCTTTACGGTTACAATGCCAAAAAGGGGCTTCAAGGCATTCACAAGCTTTTCTGCATCAGCTTGGTTGCCCTGGTTCACGAGCGTGGTCATGTCCTGGACCGCCTTGGGCGCTATGTTGGAAGCCACCGAGATGACGCCGCTTGCCTTGATGGCAGGGTCGGTCATCATGGTGAAGGTCTTATCGTCATCGCCGGACAGGATCGTGAAATCATCTCCACAGCACTCGCGCGTGCGTTTCATGTTCTCGATGCTGCCTGTAGCCTCCTTGACCGTGCTCACATTGGCGAATTGATGATGGAGTATGGCCAGGTCTTCGGGCAAAAGCTGAGCGCCAGTGCGCCCGGGGATGACATATGGGATAATTTGCATCTGGGGAAACTTATCAGCAACAGGAGCCACATACTCCCTGCGGATTTCAAGGGAGCTGGGTCCGTTGTAATAGGGATCTACCAGTAAGACTGCATCAGCCCCGACATGGACTGCATGTTCGGTGCTTTCCATGGTTTCACGGGTATTGTTGCTGCCCGTACCTGCAATGGACTGACACTTTACCTTGCACTTTTCCACCACCATCCGGATGACTTCATTGTGTTCTCCCCAGCTCAATGTGGGACTCTCACCGGTGGTACCCACAGCCAGGATTCCACTCACACCGCTTGCAATCTGAAACTCGACGAGTTTATTCAGACCCTCATAATCGACCTCATAGTCGTTTTTGAATGGGGTCATCAGTGCTGTGTAACACCCGTTAAACATGGTCACACCTCCTTGTTTTGCGTTTCCCCCCAAAAAAAAACAGCTGGAGCACGCTCCAACTGTATCCCTACCGAGAGAGCGCTCCACGGAAAAGCCGTGACAGTCCTGGGGATTTTATCCACAGGCCCAGCCCGCTTTTGTGACCGGGCAAAAGCAGACTTCGGCGGTTCCCCCTTTCACCACAAGATACGGGGCCCGTCTCCCTGTCTTGCAGCTACTGATGAGAACCGCACCTCAACTCTCGTGCAAAATCAGCGTAAAAGACGACGGCTGCGTTGTCAAGGGAAAAAGACGATATGTTTTTTTAGCATCGAAGTGTCGCAATGAGTTTCTTGGGGTCTAGGAGGATTTCGAAGGCATGCTTGATGTGGATGACCACAATGTCGGCCTCCAGTATGGCCTGGGTCGTGGCACCTTCTGCCTGAACGGTGCATATGGAAAGCCTGGCTGCCTTGAACATTTCAACGTCAATATTGCCATTGCCCACACAAACCGTGCGCTCTGCCCCGATCGATTCAACAAAGGCCCGTTTGTCCAACGCTGTTTTCGTTACAATAGGCTCCACGCCTGAAAATTTCGGAAAGGCCTGTTTGAGGGTCCCCCGTGTGTCCCCAGAAAGGATGTAAATTTTAAATCCATGGGCCTTCAGCTTTTTCAGATCATCGAGGACCCCGGGGATGAAGTCACCTGATTCGGTTAGCGTGCCATTGAGATCCAGGACCAGATTTTCCAGTTCAAGGGAGCCGTAGCCGGGGATAGCAATCATTTTCATCGATTAATAACAAGCTGTCGCCAAAATCACGAGAATTAAAATTTCAGCCCCCTTGACGGTTTTCCTCATGCCAGGTGCATGACTGTTTGGGCAACAGCCTGTCAACATCCGTTTCATTGAAGCTCCCTGCAGTAAGTCCCGTTGCATAATGTCTCTGGTTATAAGCGACTAAACTCAAGTTCCTTACAACTGGTTTTGAAAAACCGCTTCTAGTTAGGTTGTATCATCATATTGATTCCAAAGTAACGATTCTACGGGGCAAGCTGCGGGGTGTGCGCTCGCTTTTGCCGTTCAATGTCACCCGGCGTTCCGGGGCTTTGTGAGGCCTGCGCCGCAGGCGAATTCGGGCAAATGTCGTGAGCCGCAAGGCCCGTGTTATCTGACAGATCCCACGGCCATCATACGGCCCACTTACTTTAATCGTGCTTGCCTTATCCGGGGAAGACCATAAATAAAACGGTTAAACGATCTCTGTGAGCTGGATCTCAAATGTCAGGTCTTTCCCAGCTAAAGGATGATTGGCATCTATCGTCACGCTCAATTCAGAGATATCGGTCACCATGACGACAATCGTTCGACCATCCGTTAGGCGGAGTTGTAACTGCTGATTGATCTCTGGTTTTACGTCCTCTGGAAATTCCTTTCGATCTACCGTTACCACCATTTCCTCACGGTGTGGGCCATACGCTTTATCCACTGGGATCGTGGCGGTTTTGGATTCCCCCGGACTCATCCCGACTACAGCCTCTTCAAAGCCCGGGATTATCTGACCCTTGCCGATTGTAAACTCCATAGGGCCTCTGTCACCAGAAGAATCAAACACCGTCCCATCCTCAAGTTTGCCCGTGTAATGCACTCTAACGGTATCACCATGTTTTGCCTCTGCCATGCTTTCCTCCTTTCGGTTTGTCGTTATTATAATCCAAGGAATATGTCAGATAACGATAAAGATTATATAAGGAGTGAAGCATAGCGGAGTTCCAGATACAATCTTTAGCGTTCGAGCGTCATGTCGTTAATGTGTCATGTGCTGTCTACAATGTATATGATACGGTCGTCACCTCCTTAAGGTTGATCGGTTCTTCCTCTCGCCGTCCGGACAATTCCCCTTTTTATAACTTTACCTATGGGTCAATTCGTAGTTTCGAATGCCCCTACATCAAGTTGTCGAGGGGCTTTGGCCGCTTATACTTTCCTTTGACCCTGCCCCAAAAGGATGAGCTTACAACCGTTCCAATTAGCTCAAAATTTTTATAGCAATTGATAATATTTGTCAATTGTTAATCTCTTTGATTGCGCCCCTGCCATTGACGAAGGCATGCTTTGGTGCTAAGTGGAAAAGGCCCATCCATAGGCGATGGGCTGATTTTTGTCCCGGGTTACTCATGAGCGCATCATATTGTTTGAAAAAAAAAGTCGTCAGGGGAGATCTTTTTTTGAGTCAGGTCAAATCTCATCCTGCTTGTTGGTGGCAAATGGCATCGATCGTCATGAACCAGGCACACGTCCATGTGGCATACAAGCTACCAGCTGATTTGTAAATGGGTCCGGACCGTATGCCGAATATGGTGCCGTTGTGGGGCCTGTCAGGTCATATCAGTGACCTGACTCAAAAAAAGATCTCCCCGGACGGCTCTCCAAAAGTAGGCCGTTCAGCTATTTGGTATTTGGGCAACAGCCTGTCTAGATGTAAACGATTAGATGCTCTCATTTAGGATATGTGGACAAGGAGGCGTTGTGTCAGGCAAGAACATTTTTGAGAAGATCCTGGAGGCACACGGGATAAGCCCGGCACCAAAGCCCGGTGAACCCATAGAGCTTTTGATTGACCAGACCCTGACCCAGGATGCCACAGGCACCCTGGCGTGTTTGCAGTTTGAGGCCCTTGAAGTGCCGCGTGTGCGCACCAAGCGATCAGTGAGTTATGTGGACCACAATACCTTCCAGGCTGGCTTTCAAAACAGTGATGACCATCGATTTCTGCAGTCCTTTGCAGCCAAATACGGCGTGACCTTTTCCGGGCCAGGCAATGGCATCTGTCACCAGATTCACTTAGAGCGATTCGGGGTTCCAGGTGACACTCTTTTGGGCTCTGACAGCCATACATCCACAGGAGGCGGCCTCGGGATGCTGGCTATCGGGGCTGGGGGCCTTGACGTTGCGATGGCCATGGCAGGGCACCCCTTTCGCCTGACCTGTCCTGCGGTGGTCCTGGTGAGGCTGGAGGGGGCACTCTCTCCCTGGGTCACAGCCAAGGACATTATCCTGAAACTGCTCCAGCGTGTCTCGGTAAAAGGCGGCGTTGGCAAGGTGTTTGAATATGGCGGCCCTGGTGTGGCCCCTTTATCGGTCCCCGAGCGGGCCACGATTGCCAACATGGGCGCAGAAACCGGGGCTACGAGCTCTATCTTTCCAAGTGACGAGGTGACCCGTCGCTTTTTGAAATCCCAGGGAAGAGAAGAGGACTTCAGGCCTCTTTCTGCAGACCCTGATGCATCCTATGCGGAGGTTCTGACCATAGACCTTGGCGAGCTGGAACCCATGGTGGCTCAGCCTCATATGCCGGACCGGGTCTGTGCTGTAAGAGAGATTGCTGGGCTGAAACTGGATCAGGTGGTCATCGGCAGTTGCACCAATTCCTCCTATATGGACCTGGCTATGGTGGCAGCGATTCTAAAAGGAAGATCCGTACATCCAAAAACAAGCCTTGTGATCGCACCGGGTTCCAGGCAGGTACTGGCCGCTCTGGCTGAAAGCGGGGCCCTGAACGATATGATAAAGGCTGGCGCCCGCATCCTGGAATGTGCCTGCGGTCCCTGCATTGGTATTGGGCAATCTCCGCCTACGAATGGCGTGAGCCTCAGGACATTTAATCGAAATTTCCAAGGGCGAAGCGGAACCCAGAGTGCTGAGCTCTATCTCTGCAGCCCGCAGGTGGCTGCGGTCTCGGCCCTGAAGGGTGAACTCACAGACCCAAGGTCGTTTGGTAAACCGGCTAAGGTTGAGATGCCCGAAGTTTTCCCGGTAATTGACCACCTCTTTATACCGCCTTTGGATCATCCTGGGCCTGTGGAAGTCGTGCGGGGCCCCAACATCAAGCCCCTGCCAAGGGGCCATGCCATGCCTGAAACCCTCAAGGGTGAGGTGTTGATTTGCTTGGGGGATGACATTACCACAGACGACATTATGCCGGCGGGCGCCCACATCATGTCTTTGCGGTCCAACATCCCGGCTATTTCCGAATATGTGTTCTCACATCAGAATCCTGGTTTTGCCAAAAGGGCCAGGGAGAGGGGTGGTGGATTTGTTGTGGCTGGGAGGAACTACGGCCAGGGTTCCAGCCGGGAGCACGCGGCCTTGGCCCCTATGGTCCTGGGAATCAAAGGGGTGATTGCGCGGTCTTTTGCCCGGATTCACAGGGCCAATCTCATCAATTTTGGCATCCTTCCCATGACTTTTATGAGGGAAGAGGACCCTGCGCAAATACAGCCTGGCGACCAGCTTGTCATGGATGATGTGGTCGGGTCAATGAAAAACGGCAGACCCCTTGGTGTCGTGAACACAACCCGGGGCCAGGCGTTTGAGGTGCGCATCGACTTGGATGAGAGAGAAAAAGATGTGGTCATGGCGGGCGGGCTTCTCGAGTATCTTAGATGGGGAAGTGCTTAGAAGCGGTTTCAAAACCGGTTGTAGTCAGGAAATTTGTGTTCTTTCAGGCAAAAAGTTTTTTCATATGTTGAAAAATTCGAAATTCGAAATTCGAGATAATATCGAATGACAAAAATTTAAAATTTAAAAGCGATAAGGTCCGCCATAGGCGGATGATATCACGGTTAAAACCGCCCCTGCAGTTTAGAACATTTGGATCTGCGTGCGGAGGAATATTCGGATTTGGTGCGGGTTTTGATATTCGAATTTGCGGCTCACGCCTTGAAACGAGTCCAGATTTGGTTCCGGCTTGTCTGGGTTAGAGATTGGGGGTTGAGCGTTTTGACATCCGCAATCCAAAATCCAAAATCATAATGTGAGGTCATTATGCTTTATTTGATGAGAAAACACGCCCGGTCCTGGCTGATCAAATTGGCTCTGGGCGCTATTGTGGTGGTTTTTATATTCTGGGGGGTTGGGAGTTATCGCGCCCAGAGAGGGAACCGGGTCGCGGTTGTCAACGGCGCAACCATTGTTTTCGGGGAATATCGCAATGTTTACGATCAATTGCTGGAGGTGTACCGGAAACAGTTCGGCAATGCCTTAGATGACAAACTCATCCGAAGCCTGAATCTCAAGAAACAGGCATTGGACCAACTCATCAATCGCCGCCTTCTTCTCCAGGAGGCGAACCGGCTTAACCTGCGTGTCACCAAGGAGGAACTTGCCGCGGCCATTTGGCAGGTCCCGGCCTTTCAAAGGAATGGTCGCTTTGATCCGGACCTATATCAGCGAGTCTTGATGCGTAACCGGATGACACCCGAAGCGTATGAGGAAAACAAGAAAGATGAGCTACTCATTGATAAGCTCCAAAGCTTTATCCTCGGGGGTATTAAGGTGTCCGATGCCGAGGCCCTGGAGACCTTTAAGTGGCTCGAAGAGAAGGTGAACCTTGACTATGTCGTGTTTACGCCTTTGACTTACCAGAATGTCAAGGTGACCTCGGACGAGATCCAAGACTATTTTGCAAGGCACAAAAAGACTTACGAGATACCCCCAATGGTCAAGGTCCAATATCTCTTGGTTGATTTTAAGGGATTTGAGGCCCGGGCCAACGTCTCAGAGCAAGAGATCAGCGAATATTTTGAGCTCAACAAGCAAAATTATGCCATACCCAAAAAGGTGCAGGCCCGCCATATCCTGTTCAAGGTACCACTCGATGCCAAACAGGAACAAATCGAGGAGGCGCGGAGCAAAGCCTGGAAGGTCTTAGAGGAGGCAAGGGACGGGGCAGATTTTGCGACGCTGGCCCGAAAATATTCTGATGATCCGGGCACAAAAAACAAGGGTGGCGATCTAGGATTTTTCACGAAAGATCGAATGGTGAAGCCATTTTCAGATGCTGCCTTTGCCATGAAGCCAGGTGAGATCAGTGAGCCTGTGAGGACCCCCTTTGGCTGGCATATCATCAAGGTGGAGGCGGTCCAGGAAGCCAAAAAGCCGGTTCTGGCCGAAGTCGCAGACCAGATTCGCCGTAAATTGGTTAAAGACGCAGCTAGAGCCCTTGCCTTTGATCGAGCTGAACAGGTCTATGAGACCTGTTATGGGGCTGGCAATATCTCTGATGGGGCCAGTGCCCATCAACTTAAGGTGCATGAAACCGCGTTCTTTCCCCGCACCGGTCCTATAAAAGGAATTAAGGAGACGGAAAAATTTGCCAAAACAGCCTTTGATCTTGGAGAGGAGGAGGTCAGTGAGCCCCTGGAACTGTCAGACGGCTACTATATCCTTCAGCAGGTCGGCAAGGAACCAGCCCGAATTCCAGAGCTGAAGACCGTGGAACAAAGGGTCAGGCAAGATCTGATTTGGGCCAGACAAAACGAGCTGGCAAAGAAGGATGCTGAGGCATTTTTGAATGTCTTAAAAGGGGGCGCCGAGATTCAAAAAGCCGCTGCAAGCCGAGCATTGAAGGTAAAAAGTACCGGTTTTTTCAAACGGTTTGGGGTGATCCCTGAAATCGGTTTTGAACCTGACATCCTGGAGACGGCCTTTTTGTTAAGTTCGTTAAAACCCGTTCCGGATGCTGTTATCAAGGGGAAGCAAGGATATTATGTGATCCGGTTCAAGGCAAGACAAGATGCGGATCCAAAAGAATTTGAGGATAAGAAATCAGAGATCACCTCTAGGCTTTTGCTCCAAAAACGTCAGGAGGTTATCAAGGAACTGTTGGCCCGGCTACGGAAAAACAGTGAGATCACTGTGGAGGAGGGCTTTCTGGATTAATGCATGAACTTGCCGTTGCTGAAAGTCTTCTCAAGATCGTCAAAGACGAATGCAAGAAGCACGGTCTTTCCAGGGTCACTCAGGTGCGCCTTCGCATAGGAAGGCTTTCCACGGTGGTGCCTGAGGCCCTTAGCTTTTCCTTTGAGGTGATTGCAAAAGGCACGTTGGCCGAAGGGGCGCAGCTATCTGTGGAGGTCGTGCCCGTGATGGCGCACTGCGGTGACTGCAAGATGGATTTGGAAATAGACAGCCACTTCTTCCTTTGCCCTCAATGCGGAGGGGTGCTGGTAGCGCTTGTGTCAGGAAAGGAGCTTGAGATCGTCGATATTGAGGGAGAATAAAAGAAATGGCGCTTGGGCTCTATGGGAACTTGCCGATATTGTGAAAAATCTGCTGGAACGATCTCAGATGTCATTGGATTCTGCGCAGATTGCATCCGTGGCCATTTTTCGAAAGTCTGGCCGGAGATCGCCAACGTTCATGCCAGGAGCCGCAGGGCTTATGGCCTTCCGGTGGAACCTCCCCATGATCCAGGAGGCATCCCTTGTCCTGTTTGTGTGAACAGATGCCAGATGGCAGAAGGCCGAACAGGTTTTTGTGGACTTCGGCATGTCAGACACGGCCGGTTGAGGGGAGGGCGGCCCCATGAAGGAAGGCTTTCTTATTACCATGATCCCATTCCAACCAATTGTGTGGCTGATTTTGTTTGCCCGGCGGGCACGGGCCGTGGGTATCCCCGTTATGCCTATTTGAAAAGTCCTGAATACGGATACAAAAATCTGGCGGTCTTCTACCATGCGTGTTCTTTTAACTGTCTTTACTGCCAGAATTACCATTTCAAAGAAGCGACCTTTTCTTCTGGCAAGTGCCACGCAAGGGATCTTGCATCAGCCGTGGATGAGCGGACAAGCTGCATCTGTTATTTTGGGGGAGATCCCGGCCCTCAGCTCCTACACGCGCTAAAGGCGTCTAAGCTTGCCATGAAAAGAAACCCGGATCGCATTCTCAGGGTTTGCTGGGAGACAAATGGGGCTATACAAGAGCCTTATCTGGGCATGATGGCAGAGGTTTCTTTAAGATCTGGTGGGTGCGTTAAATTCGATCTCAAGGCCTGGGATGAGGGGCTTCACAAGGCCCTGTGTGGTGTTACGAATCAAAAGACCCTGGATAACTTCAAGCAACTGAGCAAATACATAAGCAAGCGGCCTGATCCCCCTTTTTTGATTGCCAGCACCCTGTTGGTTCCCGGCTATGTAGACGAAGAAGAGGTGGGTGCCATAGCCCGATTCATTAGCAGCCTGAATCCTGAGATTCCATACAGGCTTCTGGCTTTTTATCCCAGTTTCTATTTACGAGACCTTCCCACCACATCCCGAGAACACGCCCTTCGTTGCCAGGCGGCTGCAAAGCATGCCGGCATCCGCCAGGTGCACATAGGCAACGTACATTTGTTGGGTGAGGGCTATTGATATGTTCTTGGAAAATAAAAAAGCGAAAAATTTATGTTTTTTTGTGATGATACAGCAGAAAAAACGCTTGAGGCAAGAGGCAAGAGGCGAGGGGTGTTTTTGAGGGTTTGTGTTTTAGTCCTGAATGAGTCTTAGGGGGCTCCCTTGAACTTGAATATGAAATATCCCAAGATGCGACCTGTCACGGCGTTTCCTGTCACGTACTCAGGCAAACAGATGATCTGCTTGAAGGACGCAAGCGGCCTTGTTGAAAATACGGTTGTTGTGCCCAAACCCATTTTTTTCATCATATCCATGCTGAATGGGAAAAACACTATTCGGGACATCCAGGCCGCCTATATGCGCCAATTCGGAGACATGCTCTTTTCTGATGACGTACAAAAGATCATCGAAGATCTGGGCAAAAACCTTTTTTTGGAAGGGGAGCGACTTGAGGCGTATCTGCATAAGATAAAAACCGAGTTTAAACAGGCTGCAACCCGTCCCTTCCTGCATCTGGGAAACGGTCCGCACCTTGAGCCCGAACGTTTCAAAGGGGAGCTTGCATCCTATTTCAGGCACCCTGATGGGCCGGGGGAGAGGTCGCTGGAAATTCCCTCTGGCACCATCAAGGGGATCATGGTCCCCCATATTGACTATATGAGAGGCGGCCCGTGTTATGCATGGGGGTACAGGGGTATGGAAAACCTTGGTGATGTGGATACCATCATCATTTTAGGCATCAATCACACGGCTGGTGACCCCCTTTTTTCAGTCACCCCCAAACCCTTTGAAACACCCCTGGGATTGATGGAGACGGACAAAGATTTTATTCAGACATTGATTGAAAAATGCGCCCAGGATCTCCTTGAAGGGGAGTTTTATCACCGGGGTGAGCATTCCGTCGAACTTCAGACAGTATGGCTCAAGTACTTATATGCGGACAAAGAGGATGTGAAGATTGTGCCCGTACTTTGCGGAAGTTTTGACACCTTTATCGCACAAGGGGTCTCTCCCATTCAAGATGCCAGGGTGGGTGATTTGATCAACGGCATCAAGGAGACCATCACGGCTTTAGGTCGGAAGGTATGCCTGATGGCAAGTGTTGATCTTTCTCACATTGGCCCCCCCTTTGGCGATGGAAGTCGTGTCTCACTGGGAGATCTGGCCGACATACGGGGTGCTGACCTCGAAACTTTAAAGTTTGTTGAGGCCCTTGACCGGGAAGGTTTTTGGCAAAGTGTTGCCAGGGATGCCAACCGACGGCACATCTGTGGGCTTTCGGCCATCTATACCTTGCTCAGCATCATAGAGGCCAGGGAAGGCAAGCTCTTGAAGTATGCCCAGTGGCGGGATGAGCAAGGATGGGGTTGTGTGACCTTTGCAAGCATGATTTTTTGCCAGTAAAACAGGCTGTTATCCAAATTCCTCGCCTTGTCTAAAGCGTTTTTTGACTGGCTCGCTCCTCGGACGCGAAGCGCTGCCGTCAGGCAGAACCCCCGTTCTTCAGGGCGGGAGAGGCTTCATTCGGCGGAGTGACCGCTCGCCGGTGGGAAGGCTGAACACCGAAGGCTTGCATCGGTTTTATATGGGGTTCCCAAGGAGCCATTTCACGGCAGCCATGAGGTCGTCTGCCACATAGTCTGCCTGTGTGCCAGCATCTTGGCAGAGGCGCTCGGTCTCTTTCCCGTGGCCGGTTCTTACCAGTATGACGCTTCCGCAGCCTGCCCGTCGCGCACACTGGATATCCTTTAAGCTATCTCCGATCATGCAGGTCTTGGATAGGTCCAACCCGTAATCGGCTTGTGCTCGGTAGATCAGCCCAGGCTCTGGTTTGCGACAATTGCAGCCATCTTTAGGGACATGAGGACAATAATAGATAGCCTCTATGCTGCCGCCGTGGTCAACCACGGCACTTGTCATCTTCTCATGGATTTCCTGGACCCCTGCCTCGGTGACGAATTTTCGATTAATGACAGATTGATTTGTGATCACAATGACCGAGTATCCATTGAGGGTTAAACGCTTGAGGGCGTCAAGGCTCCCAGGCAAGAATTCGAACTCAGACCAGCTCTTCACATAATCAGGGCGATCCCTGTTTATCACACCGTCTCTGTCTATAAAAACAATCTTCAAATTTCCGCACCTCTCATGAATAAATACTTGACACCGCTTTAGATTTGAGGCATAAAAGCCGATAATCTGATCAAGTTGATGTTCGAGAAACACAACCTTATCGGCTTGAAAGGAGTGTGACTGATGGCCCTGACCAAAGATAAGATCATCAATGAAGTTTACACGAAGCTGGGTCTAAGAAAAAGCGATGCCCGCCAAGTTGTTGAACAACTTTTGGATATCATGAAGCGGACCCTGGAAAGCGGCGAAGACCTCCTCATTAGTGGTTTCGGAAAATTCGTGGTTAAGGAAAAGGGAGCCCGGCGGGGTCGCAACCCCCAGACACGCCGTGACCTAAGGTTACGCGCCAGAAGGGTTGTGGTTTTTAAGACCTCTGGTATATTGAGAAAAAAGATCAACTCCCCGTAGTTGGGCTACTTCTCAGTCCGTGTAATTCCGCGAAATATACCCCCAAACAGGCGACAATACCTGCGTGGAAGGTGAATTGCCGAACCGCTACTAACGAGCCACGACAATTGCATCCGGGTATCCATCTGCTTCCAGCCTCTTTTCATACTCCCTAGCCTTATCTAGTGTCTTACATCTTGCAACACGCACCCGATAAAAGATGCCTTTGGGGCTTTCGTATACCATGATGTGGGCGTTTTTGTAGGTCTGTGCCAGCTTGTTCCTGAGCCTGATGGCGTTTTCTTTGTCCTTGAAAGCGCCCACTTGGATCGTGAAATCCCCAACATAGTAGTTTCCGGGCACCAGGGTTGATTGAACCTTTCCGCCAACCACGGTCTTTTTCACTGACCCCAATGCGACGATCTTTACGGGCGCTGTACCCGGTCCTACTAATCCTATCTGTTGAGCAGCTGCATAGGACAAGTCAATGATTCGGCCCCGCACAAAAGGGCCCCGGTCGTTTATTCGTACGTCCACTGTTTTGCCGTTACGAAGGTTGTAAACCCTGACGTAGGTGCCCAGTGGAAGGGTCTTGTGGGCTGCTGTTTTGGCATACATGTTATAGATCTCGCCGCTTGATGTCTTCCGGCCATGAAACGGCTTGCCATACCAGGAGGCAATTCCGCGTTCCTGAAAACCGCGCGCATGCTTCCTGGGTTGATACCAGCGCTTGCCAACCTTATACGGTTTGGGATGGCCGGGAAGGGGCGAAGGCCTTTTTTCTGGTGCAGCACAGCCTATCAGGAAAATGGAGATCGCGACACAAATTGCGAATTGGACGTTGAAAAACTTAAGCGTCTTGACCATTTGTTCCCGTTCGTATTGTTGGATGTGCAACTATGATGGAGGCGAAGAGGTGCTGAAGGAAACCGGTTGTTAGGGCCGGCAATATGCTATTCAGAAACATTCTCTTGTATGAATCGAACAATATCACTTGTGGGTGTCCCAGGGCCGAATATGGCTCGAATGCCGATCTCCTTCAGGTAAGGGATATCTTCTTCCGGGATGATACCACCACCGATGACAAGCATGTCGGCTGCCCCAGCTTCCTCCAGAAGCTCCATGACCCTTGGAAAAAGATAGTCGTGAGCACCTGAGAGTACGCTCATGGCAATGACATCTACATCTTCCTGGATTGCTGCTCGGACAATCTGTTCAGGGGTCTGGCGTAGCCCCGTGTATATCACCTCCATGCCGGCATCCCTCAGTGCATAGCAGATGACTTTGATGCCTCGATCATGGCCGTCCAACCCGGGCTTTGCAGCCAAAACTCGAATTTTTTTCTTTGTCATTTGGTCATAATCATGAAGGCGGTTGGCTATCAGCTTTCAGTAAAAACAAAAACTTTCATGGAATGCCCCCATTTCCAAAGAAACGTTCTATACAACTTGTCATTTTTCTTCGTTTTGCTGATAGCTGTCTGCTGATTGCTAAACACCGACAGGAATGGGACCAATCCATGAACCATGCCTTTTCAAACCTTAGGCACTTTAGCTCACTTTAGGCACTTTAGCTCACTTTAGGCACTTTAGCTCACTTTAGGCACTTTAGCTCACTTTACAATGTAGACACCGGCCTGTACTCTCCAAAAACCTCCCTTAGCGTATCGCAGATCTCTCCGAGCGTGGCATAACGGCTTACAGCTTCCATAATGGACGGCATCAGGTTGTCGTTTCCTTGTGCGCATTTCTTGAGCGCTTTCATGGCAGAGGCAACTGCGATATTGTCCCGCTCAGCCTTTAATTTCTTCAGCTTGGTCACCTGAGATTCCCTAACAGCAGGATCCACGCGCAGCAGGTTTTTAGGAGGGGCCTCCTCCTCACGAAACCGATTTAAGCCGACCACAATCTCTTCCCCGGCCTCCACTGCTTTCTGATGTGTGTATGCACTTTCCTGGATCTCCTTCTGAATGTACCCCTGTTCGATAGCAGCCACAGCACCGCCCTTTTTGTCAATCTGGTCAATGTAAGCCTGTGCACGGGCCTCAATCTCATTGGTCAGCCGCTCAAGATAAAACGAGCCGCCCAATGGATCAACCGTGTTGGCTACCCCTGATTCATAGGCGATAACCTGTTGGGTTCTTAGGGCTATTTGCACGGCTTCTTCAGAGGGAAGTGAGAAGGCCTCATCCATGGAATTGGTATGAAGAGACTGGGTGCCGCCAAGCACAGCAGAAAGGGCCTGGAGGGTGACCCTGACGATATTGTTTTGGGGCTGCTGGGCCGTGAGGCTACATCCGGCAGTCTGGGTATGAAACCGGAGCATCAGGGACTTGGGCAATTTGGCGTCGAATCGCTCTTTCATGATTCTGGCCCACAATCGTCGAGCTGCCCTGAACTTGGCAACCTCTTCAAAAAAGTCCAGGTGGGCATTGAAGAAAAAGGAGAGTCGCGGTGCAAAATCATCCACCTTGAGGCCAGCCTGGAGAGCGGCCTCCACATAAGCGATCCCATTGGCCAGGGTAAAGGCTACCTCTTGAACGGCTGTCGAACCTGCCTCCCGGATGTGGTATCCACTGATACTGATGGTATTCCATTTCGGGATGTGTTGAGAACAGAAGGCGAAGGTATCCGTAATGATACGCATTGAGGGCCCTGGTGGGAATATATAAGTCCCCCGGGCTGCATACTCCTTCAGGATATCATTCTGGATGGTGCCTTGCAATTTCTCAGCCCCAACGCCCTGCTTGGCTGCTGTTTGTACGTACATGGCCAGCAAGATGGCGGCCGGGGCGTTGATGGTCATGGACGTGCTAACCCGGTCGAGGGGGATCCCGTCAAACAGGGCTTCCAAATCCCCCAGAGAATCAATCGCAACGCCCACCTTACCCACTTCACCACGGGCCATAGGGTGGTCCGAATCATACCCAATCTGGGTGGGGAGATCAAAGGCGACACTCAACCCGGTCTGCCCTTGTTCCAGGAGGTATTTGTACCGCTTGTTGGACGCCTCTGCGCTGGCAAAACCGGCATATTGCCGCATGGTCCAGAATCGCCCACGATACATGGTGGGCTGCACCCCCCGGGTGTATGGATAACTTCCGGGGAATCCTAAATCTCTCATGTAGTCGCAATCAGGTGCAGAAAGTGGAGTATAGGCCCGCTCTAGCGGGATACCCGAAAGAGTTTGAAAGCGCTGTTTGCGTTCCGGGCGTTTATCAAGGACTTTTTGGGTCTTTTCGGCCCAGGCAGCCTCAGATTGTTCAATCTCCTTTAACTTTTTGGAATCGTACATAGCAGTTGGTCCGCAGCTGAAAGCTCAAGGGTAAAAGGAAGATCAGCGATTGGAAATTGAGCAAATAATGTGAAGCTGGAAAATAGAAACTGGAAACTGGATATTAGGGTTCAATTGAAGCTTCCTGCCCTTTCAGCTTTGAGCCTTAAGCTTTCAGCTTACAACGGCAAATTGTCATGCTTTTTCCTAGGCATACGCTCTTGCTTGTTTCCCAGGGACTCAAGGGCCCTGATCAACTTGGGTCGTGTCTGTTCTGGGAAGATAATCTCGTCAATGTACCCTCTTTCGGCAGCGCGATAGGGACTCGCAAAGATCCTGCGATACTCCTCGACCAATTCGGCCTCTGTTTTATCAGGGTCCTCAGCAGCCTTAATCTCCTTTTTAAATACAATGTTCACAGCCCCTTCTGGTCCCATCACCGCGATCTCCGCTGTTGGATATGCATAATTAATGTCGCCCCAAAGGTGCTTACTTGACATCACAATGTAAGCGCCACCATAAGCCTTACGGGTGATCACGGTAATCTTGGGTACCACGGCCTCGCAGTATGCGTAGATGAGCTTTGCCCCGTGTTTGATGATACCCCCGTATTCCTGGGCTGTGCCCGGGAGAAACCCAGGGACATCGCAAAAAGTGATGAGGGGGATATTAAAGCAGTCACAGAATCGAACAAAACGGGCACCCTTGAGGGAGGCATTGATATCCAAACAACCGGCCAAGAAAGAGGGTTGATTGGCTACCACGCCCACCGGATGACCATTTAAGCGGGCAAAGCCGATGATGATATTGGGTGCATACTTGGCTTGGACCTCAAAGAAATAGTGGTCGTCCACGACCGAATCAATAATCCTGCGCATGTCATAGGGTTGCCTGGGACTTTCAGGGACAACTTCCCGGAGCTCCATATCGGTTCGGCTTGGATCATCCGTGGGCTCAACATAAGGGGGTTTTTCGCGATAGTTTTGGGGTAGAAAGGTCAAAAGCTCCCTGATCATGGCTAAGACTTCCTGGTCGTCTTTTCCTGAAAAATGGGCGACCCCGCTGGTGACGTTGTGAGTCAGTGCCCCCCCTAGCTTTTCAGGGGTGACTTCTTCGTGGCTCACAGCCTTAATAACCTGGGGGCCTGTGATAAACATATAGCTGGTCTTTTCTGCCATGAAGATGAAATCGGTCAATGCCGGAGAATAGACCGCGCCCCCTGCACAGGGTCCCATAATGGCCGAAATTTGTGGGATCACCCCGCTGCTCAGGACATTTCGCATAAAGATGTTGCCGTATCCAGCCAGGCTGGAGACCCCCTCCTGGATCCGGGCCCCCCCGGAATCATTCAAGCCGATGAGTGGGGTACCATTTTTGCGGGCAAGGTCCATCACCTTGCAAATCTTTTCGCTCACAGCCAAACTCAACGACCCCCCTAATATAGTAAAATCCTGAGCAAACACATAGACCGGCCGGCCATTGATGCGGCCGTAACCTGTGACGACACCGTCTCCTGGGAACCTTTTTTTGTCCATGCCAAAGTCTGTGGATTGATGGAGGACAAACTTGTCGATTTCTTCAAAGCTGTCTTGGTCCAGCAGCTGAAAAATCCGTTCCCGCGCAGTCCATTTCCCTTTTTTGTGCTGCACATCGATCCGATCTTGGCCACCACCCAGTTCAGCCTCAGCGTTTTTTTCAATCAGGGTTTGAATCTTGTCTTCATTTACCATGAGATTTCTCCAGCCTTATTCTCTCTATGCTTTTTCTATCACCATCAGGGTCTCGTCGGTTGCAACATTGTCCCCCACCTTGACCGCGATTGTCTTGACCGTTCCGTTTACAGGCGAGGGAATCATGTTTTCCATTTTCATGGCCTCCATTTTAATCACGGGTGTACCGGCTGCCACGTGATCCCCGGCCGCTACCATGATGTCCAGGATCAGGCCGGGCATAGGTGCAGTCACTTCCCCGCCTGATGGGGCCGATGGAACAGGAGCGATGGGAGGCTCCGGGGCAGCAGGTGGCGCCTTTTCACGAATCGTTGTAGGAGGCGTCGATCCGGGAGAGCGTCTTGACGGTGTGCCGGCGGTCTTTTTGACATCGACCTCGTAAGGCTTGCCATCCACTCTTACCAGGGCTCGCTTGCCGTCAAACTTTTCAATATCTACCTTGTAAGCTTTGTTTCCAACCGAAAGTTCAAAGGTCTTCATGGTCAAGATAATTCCCCGTTTTTTTCCATTTTTACCAGGTCTTCAAATCTCATGTCAGTGCCCAAGACGCCAACGATTTCATCCTGGTCATTGCGTACAGGGCCAGATACCGTAATACACAAATACCCGCTGTACTTGGAGAGATAAAAATTAGTCACATGAACCCTGCCGTCTTTCATGGGATTGATGAACCAAGAACGATCAGACAGATCCTCGCCTATGACCGCATCTTTGTATTTGGCCTTGTCAACGATTTGGGTAATGTTCTTTGTGGTGCGGAGCCCCTGTTTGTCAGTGATATAGATGAACTGGATATGGGGGTTCGTTTCCAGACAGGTTTCCAGGACAGGTTCCTGTTTGGCCGGATCCATGGAGCGTATCTCAGGCAGTTGAATCAACCGTTCTACCAAATGAGCGGCCAGGTCATAGGCGCCAGCTTTCAGCTTGTCAAAGGTGGAGACAAAGTAATCCGGCAGATACTTGTGAGCGAGACGCGTCATTTCCTCCTTGGAGATGGAGGTGACCCTGCCCTGCTCGTATTGCCTTTGTATACTCTTGTGGATCTTGATGATACCAGGATGCGTCTTATCCACTTGTTCACCTTCGGCCAGATCGAGGTGTGTGTTAATCCAATGCGCAATGCCCGCTGTTCCCGATTTGTCGGTCACAATGATATCAATCGGCCGGCCCAGGATTTTTTCCGTGTCAAAGATATTATAGATCTCTTCGTTCTTGATCAACCCGTCAGCGTGTACACCTGCACTGGTCGCATTGAAGTCTGCGCCCACAAAGGGATAGTTGGACGGGATATGATAATCCAGATCGCTTTCAAAATAGTGGGCAATCTCAGTGATGACCCGGGTATCGATCCCGTTCGTTTTACCTGTAAGGCTGATGTGTTCGATAATCAACCCTTCGATGGGTGTGTTGCCAGTTCTTTCCCCAAAACCCAGGAGCGTTCCATTCACGGCACCACACCCGTAGAGCCATGAGGTCGTGGCATTGATAAAGCCTTTGTGAAAATCGTTATGCCCGTGCCACTCCAAGAGATGGCCCGGCACACCTGCCTCTTCGATCAGGGTACGCACCAGTTTGGGTACGCTCCTTGGGAGCGCGGCACCTGGGTAAGTGACTCCAAAGCCCAGGGTGTCACACATCCGCACCTTGATATCGATGCCGCTCTCTTCCCGCAATTTCATGAGTTCAATGGCAAAGGGTACGCAAAACCCGTAAATATCTGAGCGGGTGATATCTTCAAAATGGCAGCGCGGGACAATACCTGCTGAAAGGGCCTCCTTGACAATGCCAAGATAGAAATCTGCCGCCTGAACCCTTTTCATCTTCAGTTTGTAAAAGATGTGATAGTCCGAGACCGAGGTTAAGATACCGGTCTCGCGGAGCCCCATCTCTTTAACTATGGCCAGATCCTCCTTGTTGGCCCGGATCCAACCCGTCACCTCGGGATAGGCATGGCCCAACTCACGGCATCGCTCGACCGCTGCCTTGTCTTTATTGCTGTATAAAAAAAATTCGCTCTGTCGGATGACCCCATTAGGCCCGCCCAGGCGGTGGAGAAGCTCAAAGATATGGACAATCTGCTCTACAGTGTATGGAGGGCGAGCCTGCTGCCCATCTCTGAAAGTAGAATCCGTGATCAAGAACGCCTTGGCTGGGCTGGGGACGACGATTTTAAAATCAAAGTCTGTACGTGTTACCTCTTTATACGGAAAGACATCCCGTTGCAAGTTCGGCCCATCCACGTCGCGTATCTGGTGCTGCCAGAACTTTGTGTGCTTATGAACCAGGACGCCCCTGTTCTTATCCCATTGTGCCATAAATAACGCCTCGGAATTTCTAAAACTTATTGAAATTATAAGTATTTATTGGCCATATTGCAAGTTCGACCATGACTGGTCCGCCTGCTCCCCGGACGCAAAGCCCTGCCGTATGGCAGAACCCCCGTGCGAAAGCACGGGGAGACTTCCCTGTGCCCATCCCGCTTGCAAGCTAAAGATTATAGAAAAAGGGTACCCAGCAGCATCTGAATACCCTCGTGCTATTGTGTGCCAATCCTTACCATAATTGCCGGGTTTTTCAAGCCCAAAGTGAAGCTCCCCGCCTACAAGGGGGGTAGCGCTTCGCGTCCGAGAAGCAGGCCGGTCCAACCGGGCAATCGAGATCACTCATTGCCCTGTTAAAGGCTGAGGAAGGGCAGCCAAACCCTAGTGCTTGGACAGGGCGACTTCTAACACCTTGTCCATGCTTTCCACAAAATGGAAACGAATAGCCTTTCGCACTTTTGGGGGCACATCTTCAAGGTCCTTTTGATTCCACTTGGGGAGAATGACCGTCTTAATCCCAGACCGGTGCGCGGCAAGCACCTTCTCTTTGATGCCTCCCACAGGCAGGACTTGGCCCCTCAAGGTGATTTCGCCTGTCATAGCCAGGCCATTGACCACGGTCCTTCCGGTAAGAAGCGACGCTAGGGCGGTCAGCATGGTCACCCCGGCAGACGGGCCGTCCTTGGGAATTGCCCCGGCTGGCACATGGATATGAATGTCATGATTTTGAAAAAAATCTTCTGGGATTCCAAGCGCCTTGGCATGGGAACGGATGTAGCTGAGGGCTGCGGTGGCAGACTCCTTCATGACATCTCCGAGTTGGCCGGTCAGAGTCAGGGATTGTTTGCCCTTCATCATTGTCGCTTCCACAAAGATGAGGTCCCCACCTGTTTGGGTCCAGGCCAGCCCGGCCGCCACACCCGGGGTGGATATCCTTTCGCTCATTTCGGAACGAAACCGGACTGGGCCCAAGTACTTCTGAATATCCTTTGCCTTGACATGTGTGGGCGTCTGGCGCCCCTCTGCCACCGCGCGAGCCACACCTCGACAGATAGTGGCCAACTCACGTTCCAAATTTCTCAACCCGGCCTCCCGGGTATAGCCGGATATGATACGTTTGATCACGCCCGTTGTGATGGTAAGCTGCTGGCGTGTGAGACCGTGAGCCTCCAGCTGGCGGGGAATAAGGAAACTCTGGGCGATCTTCACCTTTTCCTCCTGGGTATAGCCTGGAAGGTCAAGGACCTCCATACGGTCCCGAAGAGCTGGAGGGATGGTATCCAGGATATTGGCGGTGGTAATGAACATGACCCTGGAAAGATCAAAGGGCACATCCAGATAGTGGTCAGAAAACGAGAAGTTCTGTTCAGGATCAAGGACCTCCAGCAAAGCCGAAGAGGGGTCACCTCGAAAATCGGTCCCCACCTTATCGATCTCATCCAGCATGAAGACAGGGTTATTGCTCTCGGCCCGCCTGATGCCCTGAATGATGCGTCCGGGCAAGGCTCCCACATAGGTTCGGCGGTGCCCACGTATTTCAGCCTCATCCCGCACACCCCCTAGGGAAAGGCGGACAAACTTTCTTCCCAGGGCCCTGGCAATGGAACGCCCCAGGGAGGTTTTCCCTGTGCCGGGTGGTCCTACAAAGCAAAGTATGGGGCCCTTGGAATCTGGTTTAAGCTTGCGCACGGCCAGATATTCGATAATACGTTTTTTCACTTTATCCAGGTTGTAATGGTCCTCGTCCAAGACCTTCTGGGCTTTTTTGATATCCAGAATATCTTCCGTGCTTTCGTTCCAGGGGATCGAAGTAAGCCAGTCCAAGTAAGTGGAAGCCACCGTGTATTCAGATGAAGAGGGGTGCATACGCGCCAGGCGTTCCAGCTCCCGCTCGGCCTCCTTCCTGGCCTCCTCGGGAAGGTTCTTCTCTGCGATCTTCGCCCGATACTCTTCGACCCCTACTTTGTCTTCATCCTTTTCGCCCAGTTCTTCCTTAATCGCCTTCAGCTGCTGCCGCAGGTAGAACTCCCGCTGGCTCTTATCCAGGTCCTCTTTGACCTGGGATTGGATCTTTTTCCCCAACTCAAGGACCTGAAGTTCTCTATTGATCAACTTGGTGACCTCTTTCAAGCGTTCCTTTACATCTTGGGTTTCAAGGATCTTTTGCTTTTCCTCCTTACTCAGGTTCAAGCCGGAGGCGATGAGGTCGGCCAACATCCCGCCCTCATCAAGCGATTTGGCCAACGCCCCCAATTCTCTGGGCAGATACGGGGCAAGCTCCAGGACCTTGATGAATAGGCTTACCAGGTTGCTCATCATGGCCTCTACTTCGATGTCCTTGACACTTTGCTCTGCTATGGGCTCTATCTCCGCACGAAGGTATGGGTCTGTCTGAAGGTAGTTCAAGATGCGGAATCGGCCAATGCCCTGAACAAGGAGTTGGGTCCCCCTCGGGTCAGGTTTAGACAATTTCAAGATTAAGGCTCCAGTACCTACTGTGTAAAGGTCCTCTGGTTTATGGGGTGTCTGCAGATCTTTTTTCTTAGAGACCAAGAGTCCGATTAGACGGTTTTTGGCCATGGCTTCATCCACCAACTGCTGGGATGCATCTTCCTGTACGACCAGGGGAAGAACCATCCTGGGAAAAAGCGTCAGATCTATAACAGGCAAGATAGGTAAGACCTCCGGGATCTTGCCGGTTTCTTCGTCTTGTGGCGAAGCTTGATTGTCGTGTTCTGCTATCATAATGATATCTCCTGATTATTTCATTATTCATCAACGACAGGGATCCGATGGACCTGATCCCGTAGCTTTTTTGCCATCGTGATCTTGAGAAAGCCGTTGGTGTAAGAGGCCGTGACCTTCTCTGGGTTGATTGGCACCGGCAGCAGCAAAATCCTTTCAAAGCTGCCATAGGCGATCTCCGCCAGATGATATCTCATGCCTGGAACATGGGGAATCTGTTGTCGCCTGCCAGATATTTTAACGGCATTCTGATCGAGTTCCACCTCCAGGTCTTCCTTGTCCACGCCTGAGATTTCTCCAATGATGATAATCTCCTTGGATGTTTCATAGATATCCATCTGGGGGCGCCAGGTCTGCTCCGGCAGGATCAGCATGGGATTGATCCGCCGAAACATCTCGTCAATGGTCTTTTGGAGCCTGTTGTGCATGTGTTCGAGATTCTTCCCAAAGCGTATCTTGATGTACTCCATGGATAACTCCTTATGGCAAAGGGTGAATTAACCTCACGGTATGCCGCCCTTCCCTCAGGAACGGAGGCTCCCGGTTTCCCTTTTGTTTCGTAACTTTTTAGCATCATAACTCCTAAGTAGCGATTTGTAAAGGTGTGATCGATGTCCGATTGCCATCACAGCCCATGGGACAAGCCTTTGCAGGCTGTTTTCCATGCACTTGCGCATTCAGCCTTCAAACAGTAAAAGGCCATTGATATCTGCATTGCGGCGATTTAGGCTAGACCACAGTTCGTTCAGAATACAAGGATCAAGGTGACTGCAGTGAAATGTTTTGACAGGTTTAAAAAGAATATGCTAAAAATTAAATAAGATAAGTTTGTTCTTTTCTCCAACCAGGTACGACCATTTCAGTTTTCATACCAAATGTTGCTTTTGATCTGTTTGTCAGTACAGCACGGGCTGCGCATCCTATGATCCAACGCATCTGATTGAGATTAACGCCTTTTACGAGCTTCTGGACATGGTATTGGGTAACCATAAACCCTTCTGCCAGCTACACAAGAAAGCTGGTGGCGTCCGTTGATCACCACCGCAAGGAGCTTAGCGCAGATGATAAAAGTGCCAGAAATTTCACAATTTGATTTGATCATGTGCTTATCAAACGCTATTGACCTTGTTAGTTTGGTGATCGTCGATCATCACAAGCAAGTAGCTTACATTGCTCTCAACATAGGGGCAGAGTTGGATCTCCCGATAGAACAACAAAACGAACTGTTTTTGGCTGGAGCACTGCATGACATAGGCGCTCTTTCTCTTAAGGAGAGACTGAGTACATTATAGTTTGAACTGAAAAGCGAGCGCATTCCCTGCAGGTTCTGCCATACGGCAGTGCTTCGCGGGCTGCAGGGAGCTTCAATTGGAGGCATCAATTTGTTAACAGCAGTTGATAAGTGTCTGCCGGGTTTCATGAAACGGGTTTGGTGAATCCAACAATAACAAGGCAGACTCATTTTCAAGGTGGAGATTATGGCCCAGCTCTTGGACCTAACAGCATACCGGACCAAGGTGATTGAGCAGAAGGCCTTCGGGGCTTGGCGAAAACGCTTTAACGAATCATACGGCGCAAACACCAAGGTTGCTGATCTTTCGGACAAGTCCCTCTATTTCTTGGCCAAGCCCGGGGAGGAGACAGCTGTCGCCTTTTATGAGCTGATCATGGGCATTCTGGGTTTGGGGAAAGCAGTCAAGTTTTATTATCTAGATGACAAAAATCAGATGATGGTGATGGATATCCACCTTTTTCTAGCGGACCAGGTGCGCTTTGAATTGATGCGCAGGCTGGGATGGCTTACCAGCTTCCCGGGCGAAAATTATACCCTCCTTGAAATGGTGCAGGATTTCGCAAAGATCAAGGCTAAATCCAAACAAAAGCCGCCGGTCCTGTCAGAATCTCACCCAGAATACAATGCCTATGACAAACTGACCCGTGCGGATAAGCAGGTCTTTATACGCCGGAAGCTCGGAAAGGCCCTGGAGGAATTTTGCGCCAGGCTTGCAACGTAGGCCAGGACCGTACGCCGAATATGGTGCCGTTGTGTGGCCTGTCAGGTCATATCAGTGACCTGATCTCAAAAAAAGATCTCCCCTGACGGCCTCTTAAAGGGTGAGTAGACAGCTGTTTGGTCAACAGCCCGCGAATGACTAACTCCAAAAACATTTTCTTAAGAACGATATGAAGAAGAAAAAGTTTTGGGTTTGCCTCTTGGCCCTGGGTATTTCTTCTGTATCGGTCCAGCTTGTCATGATCCGTGAAGCCATGTCCACCTTTGGCGGGAATGAACTGGTCATAGGGGTTGTATTTGGCATCTGGCTTCTCTTTACGGGCCTTGGGAGCGCCCTTGGAGTGCTGCTGGCCAAAAAGGAGAGGCCTGAAAAGGCCCTTTTTCTCGGCCATCTTCTCATAGCGGTCCTGCCATTTGCCCAGATTGCCGCCATACGAGCCCTACCGCTCCTTTGGGTCCGGGGCGAGATGTTGGGCCTGACTTCAGCCATTGGCGGCAGTGCTATTATTCTGATTCCATACTGCCTTGTGGGTGGCGCCATGATACCCCTGGCGGGTTCCATGTTGGATGGAAAAGATACCACACGCCAAGTCTATGTTGTCGACACTCTGGGTGATATCGGGGGTGGCCTGCTCTTTAGTCTTGTTCTGGTTTACCTGCTTTCCCACTGGGACAGCTTCGTGGTTCTTGGAATCCTGAATCTCTTTGCCGCCTCTATGATGCTTTCTTATAGGATGCTGCCTGTTGTCTGCCTTTTGGGGCTCGGTATACTAGCAGCTAGGCCTTTTGATGTAGCTTCACTCTCCTGGCATTTCCCTGGTCAGGAGATCATCCTAAACAAGAATACCCCATTTGCTCAGCTTACCATTTCGAAGACTGGCAGACAGCTCAATGTCCTGCAGGACGCCATTCCGCTATTTTCAACCGGCGATCTCGACATGGAGGCTGTTGCCCACCTGCCGCTTTGTCAGGTCAAGGAGGGGGCTAAAGTGCTTTTGGTTGCCGGAGGTGTCTTTGGCACCCTCGAGGAGATCTCCAGACACGATCCAGAACGCATAGACTATGTGGAGCTTGACCCGGCTATTCTAAACCTAGACAAACTCATTCACAGGAGTCTTGCCCGTTCTTTTGTACACGTGCATGTTGGAGACGGTCGCCTCTTTGTAAAAAAAACGTCCATGAAATACGACGCCGTCATTATAGACCTTCCAGACCCTGAAAATGCCCAACTCAACCGCTTTTATACCCAGGAGTTTTTTGATGAAGCAAAAGCGATCCTCACAGAGGACGGGGTTCTTTCCTTTACATTGACAGGCGCTGAGAATTACCTTGAAGAGACGGGCCTCGCATTGAATCGTTCGGTCTATGCTGCCCTGAAAAGCGTCTTCAAACACATTCTGGTCTTTCCCGGGACGACCCATTATTACCTGGCCTCAGACGCTCCTTTAAAGTGCAATATCGCTGATGTGCTGGCCGAGCGGGAAATCATTACCAAGCGTTTGGTCGATTACGACCTGCTTACCATGGCAGATCCGTTTCGCATGGACATACTCAGACGCCTCCTCTCTGAAAAAGAGGCCCCGTCAAACAGGGATCTTTCCCCCTTGGCCTTCGGCCATCTGATGGATTTGTGGCTGAAGAAATCTGGGAGCCCGAAGACGGTCCTCTATGTGATCGTTATCGCTATCCTTGGATTTGCAGTGCTATCGTGCCGCAAGGACCGTCTGCGTTTTACGATTGCAACCTCAGGATATGCTGGCATGGCGTTTGAGCTGTCGCTTCTCCTCCTGTTTCAAGTAATATATGGCTACGTGTACCTAAGGATTTGTGCCTTTATAACCCTTTACATGATAGGTTCTGCCTTGGGAGCATTTGTGTCTGGAAGGTTGAATAGGACGGCCACTTGGCAGATATTGGCCTGTGATGCAGGCCTTATCCTTTTCGCAGCCTTGGCCTGTATTGCGGCGCTGGCCGGGGCCAACCTGAAGGGACATACCTCTTTGTTTATTATGCAGTATGCCATCATTCCGGGGCTGTTGTTTCTCGTCGCCTTTTCGGCAGGTTGCCAGTTTTCGGCAATCTCACGCGTGGCCCGCGGGATCGGGGCAGAGATTACAGGCCGCCTTTATGTGTCGGATCTTGCTGGTGCAGCCTGTGGTACCATATTGACAGGGCTTGTCTTTCTCCCTAAGATGGGGATCATAGGGGTATTGATTTCGGTGGCTGTGCTCAAAGGGCTGAGCCTGGGCCTTAATAGCTTCATTGTTTTGAAACGAATTTAGGGACTTCGCCCCAATTGGCTTCCGGCCCGGAGGGACCTATGTCCCAACTCGTAACGGATTCTATATGGGAATATCACGGAGAGATTTCGTCAGAACCACTTTTTGTGCCGCATGTGGTGCGATGCTGTTCCCTGTGGGTTTGGCATGGGCGGAAAAAGGGTTTTCGGCAACAGACCCTCATGTCAAGGAAGCCTATTTTTATAAGCAGTTGACCGACGGCGTGGTGCAATGCGGCACTTGCCCCCACGAATGTATCGTCCTTCCCGGCAACCGTGGAAGATGCCGGACCAAGGTGAACCTAGAAGGAAAGCTTTACACCATTTCCTACGCGAATCCATGCGTTGTGCATGTGGATCCGGTGGAGAAAAAACCCCTTCAACATTTCTATCCAGGAAGCAAGGCCTTTTCCCTGGCAGTGGCTGGGTGCAATTTTCATTGTCTCAATTGCCAGAACTGGGAGATCTCCCAGACAAGCCCGGACAAGACCCGCAATGATAACCTCCCCCCGGAGGAGGTGGTCTTGATGGCTGCGGGGTATGGTTGCAAGAGTATTGCCTATACCTATTCCGAGGCCACGACCTTTTATGAATATATGGTCGATATCTCTGCCAGGGCCAAACCACTTGGAATAAAGAATATTTGGGTTAGCAATGCATACATCAGCCAGGCTGCCCTGAATCGGCTGTGTGATGTAATCGATGCGGCCAGCGTGAACCTCAAGAGCTTTTCAGATAAGATCTATTGGGATCTGAACGGCGGGCATCTTGAACCTGTACTTGAAACTTTCAAAACCCTCCACCGGCGGAGGATCTGGATGGAAATTATCAACCTGGTCATTCCCACCTACACGGACGACATGGAAATGATCAAAAGGATGTGTGGGTGGATCCTGGACAACCTCGGGCCTGACTATCCCTTGCACTTTTCCCGATTTTATCCCCGGTACAAGCTCGTTCACCTTCCCCCCACACCGGTTGAGGTCTTGCGAGAAGCCAAGGAGGTGGCCTTAAAAGAGGGCCTCTATTACGTTTATATTGGGAATGTGCCGGGTTTAGGGGATAAGATGGTGTGTCCCAACTGCAAAAAAACTGTCATTCAAAGAAGGGGATACACGCTGGTGGCAAACCACGTAAAAGATGGAAAATGCAAGTTTTGTGGAACTGCCATTAGCGGCAGGTGGGAGGGATAAAAACCATTCCGGCTTGGTTGGAATAGGAAAATAAAATGAAAAAATTACACGCGATCGTTCTCTCAGTTATCTTGATATTGACTTGTGTCAGGGCTCACTTGTTCGCTGCAGATGACAAGTACCACAAGGTGCGGCCTGCAGCGGTTGCCGGTATGTTTTACCCTGATGCGCCTGATGAGCTTCGTCAAATGGTTCGTACCTTTTTCAAAGATGCCCGTGGTGTGAAGGTTCCAGGGAAGGTCCGAGGACTTGTCTCCCCTCATGCCGGTTATATCTATTCGGGTGTTGTGGCTGCGGCCGGATATAGGCAGATCGACCCATCCACGAGAACCGTTATCCTCCTTGGCCCGAGTCATCGAGTCCCCCTCAGGGCCCCTTCCATCCCTGAAGTTCTGGCATACTGGACGCCTCTGGGGGACGTTCACCTGGCAAGATTTGCTTCCACTCTGCGCAGGTCGCGCGGCTTTGAATCTGTTCCTGAAGCCCATCTTAAAGAATGGGCCCTTGAGGTTCAACTCCCCTTTCTTCAGGGAATACTCAAGGAATTTGAGATTGTCCCGATCCTGATGAACAGCTCAGATCCCAAAGCCCTTGCCAAGACCCTTGTCCCATATATCGACGATGATACCCTTGTTGTGGCAAGTTCGGATCTTTCTCATTATTATTCCTATGAGACAGCCGTTGCCCTGGATCGAATCTGCACCAGGGCCATCTCTGAGTGCAAATTTTCTGACATGCCCATATGCGAGGCCTGTGGCAAGCAAGCCGTCCTTACATTAATGCATATCGCTAAGATCAAGGGCTGGCAAGGTACATTGGTGGACTATAGGAACTCGGGCGACACCGCGGGCGGCAGGAACCGGGTTGTCGGTTATGCAAGTATTGCCTTTGTGGATAGAAGGGAGGTGACAGGGACAATGAAAAAGACACTTTCTAACCAGGATAGAAAGGCCCTTTTAAAACTTGCTCGCTCGGCCATTGAGGCAAGGCTTGTGAAGGGGACCAAGGTGGACAGGCCAGCTCAGGTTTCCCCTGCCTTAAATGAGTCAAAGGGATGCTTTGTTACACTTCACAAACACGGCCAATTGCGCGGCTGCATCGGCACAATTGAGCCCATATGTCCCCTTTTGGAATGTGTGGAAAAAAACGCCCAAAGCGCCGCATTTCATGACCCCAGGTTTCCACCCTTGAACGCAGACGAACTCAAGGACATAGACATCGAAATCAGCGTCCTTTCTGTACCAGAAGCCCTTAATTTCAAGGACGGGGAGGATCTCAAACGCAAGCTTAAACCGAATGTCCACGGGGTGATTTTATCTCGCGGTATCCACCGCTCAACTTTCCTACCCCAAGTGTGGGAGCAACTTCCGGACACAGAACAGTTCCTTGAGCACTTGTGTCTCAAGGGGGGGATGTCCCCAAACGCGTGGCAGGACCCGCAGACCAAGGTTGAGGTATACGAGGCCGAGGTGTTCGGCGAAAACGATCTCAAATGAGACGGATTAATATTGTCTTTTGTTTCAATACGTTAATGTGACATGCTGGCTTGACATGGAGGGGTTCCATAAGATAAATGCTTTCTGTTAGAGGCCCTATTTCACAGGTTAACCAGAGGATCTGAAACATGCGCGTGGCCATGTATTACAACAACAAGGACATTCGAGTAGAGGAGGTGCCCATCCCCGAGATAGGCCCGGGTGAACTGCTGCTTCGTGTAGAGGCCAGCGGTATTTGCGGCAGCGATGTCATGGAGTGGTATCGGATCAACAAGGCCCCTCTGGTACTCGGTCATGAGGTTGCGGGAGAAGTTGTTGAAGTGGGGGAGGGGGTTGATCGCTACAAGAAAGGGGATCGTATCGTGGCATCCCACCATGTTCCATGCAACACCTGCCGTTTTTGCCTCGCTGGCCATCATACGGTCTGTGATACCCTGCGCTGCACCAATTTTGATCCGGGTGGCTTTGCCGAATTCGTGAGATTGCCAGCGATCAATGTAGACCGCGGGGTATATCCGATTCCAGAAAGCGTCTCCTTTGAGGAGGCGAGTTTTGCAGAACCTCTCGCGTGCGTGTTGCGCGCACAAAGGATCGCAGGACTTCGGCCGGGGGAGACGGTTATGGTGATCGGAAGTGGGATTGCGGGACTGCTTCATATACAGCTTGCCCGTGCCATGGGCGCAGGCCGGGTGATCGCCACGGATATCAGTGAGGCTCGCCTGCAGGCAGCCCGGAAGTTCGGAGCCGACGCTACGATCCATGCAGAGGAAGATATTTTATCGGCGTTGCGCCGAGTCAATAACGGCTGGCTTGCAGACAAGGTGCTGGTATGTACTGGCGCAAGGTCCGCTAATTTGCAGGCATTGGAGTTGGTGGAACGAGGAGGCTCCGTACTCTTTTTTGCCCCCACGGATACAGGTGTTACCATCCCCGTATCGATCAACGATCTTTTCTTTCGCAACGACATAACCCTTACGACCTCTTATGCCGGAAGCCCGGCAGACCATGTGACGGCTCTGGAACTCATTCGCGCTCGCCGTGTTTCTGTCGGCAACATGATCACCCATCGCTTGGGCCTGGCAGAAACGAGTAAGGGTTTTCAACTGGTCGCAGAGGCTCAGGATTCGATTAAGGTTATTATTGAACCACAGAAATAGCCACCCAAAGTATTGCGGATTTTAGACCGTAGATTGCGCCCACCTGCCATCGCCACCAACAGCATACGCCTTATATGCCAGCATGCGTGACAATGGCGGGCAGGGATTTGACCTAAAAAGGCATTTTCTATGAAAACCAGATAGCTTATAGCATCAATCTGTCTGAGAAGTCGGAAATTATTATCTGAAGATTTATGTAACCTTTGAGGGGTAAAGCCAATTCCTCATTGACAGGCTCTATGAGTTGCCCTAAGAGGATTGACGAGTGATGATTGGCGGCGAATAACAATTCACAACATATGATTTTGGGTTTTAATTCCGCAATCCCTCTGGGGCGTAAGCCCTACGAGTCGGAATCCACAATCCAAACAGGGAGGAGGAGAACGTTATGGCAGATGCAGAAGGAATCCTGGAGGCAAGGAACGTATCCGAGATGCCATCGGAACATAAAGGCATGAAGGAAAAATCGATTAAAGGGGCCGACAATCTTGAGTGGGGAATGAGAAATCGCTTGTCCCGACTGATCAAGCCGGATGGACACTGCCAGTTTCTTCCCATAGATCATGGTTATTTCCAGGGCCCCACAAGGTGTCTCGAGAGGCCTGGTGAAACGATCAGGGACCTCCTTCCTTATGCTGACGGTCTGTTTGTAACAAGAGGTGTTCTGCGCACCTGTGTGGATCCGGATGTCAATACCCCGATCATTTTGAGGGTTTCAGGAGGCACCAGCGTGATCGGTGAAGACCTGTCCAACGAGATCATCACTACCTCCATAGAAGAAATAATCCGGCTCAATGTAGCGGCCGTGGGTCTTTCCATTTTTGTGGGAAGTGATTACGAGAGGCAAACCCTGGAATCCCTGGCCGTGCTTGTCAATGAGTGTGAGGATTATGGCATTCCTGTTATGGCGGTCACAGCCGTTGGCAAAGAGCTGGAGAAAAGAACCGCGCGCTACCTGGCCTTATCCTGCCGTATCGCTGCTGAACTGGGTGCAAAGATCGTAAAGACCTATTACTGCACCGAAGATTTTGAAAAGGTCACCAATGGATGTCCGGTCCCGGTCGTCATGGCGGGTGGGCCAAAATGCGAAACCGAGCTGGAGGTCTTTGAGTTTGTATACGATGGCATGCAGAAAGGTGCCATAGGGGTTAACTTAGGGAGAAATGTCTGGCAAAACCCCCACCCGGTGGCCATGATGAGGGCCCTAAATGCCGTCATTCACGATGGGGCCACCCCGAAACAGGCATTCGATTTGTTCAAAAGCCTGCAGAATGCGTGAGGCAGCAGTGGCTGAGCATGCAAAGGGGCTGGGGACTCATTAGAGCACTGGGTTGGCTTCAAGAACAAGACACGGATCTGCTCATAGAGGAGATGGCAAACGACCTCAGGGAGCTGATAGGAAACTTGATAAAAGGTAGACGCGAAACCTATAAAACATCCTCCTTGCTTGAGCATACCTTTATCCATATCCCTGGCATCAGGCCAAAAACCGAACGGCACCTTTGGCAGCAGGGCATCCTCACTTGGGGACAATACCTCCACTGTAAACAAGCCCCCTTTGCGCCAGTCCGGCATGCCTTTGTGCGGCAGAATCTGGAGGATTCACTCGAAAACCGGGGCAACATCCTCTTCTTCCGGGATAGACTCTCTTCGGCCGATTTGTGGCGGCTCTTTGATCCGTTCAAGGATCGGGCCGTCTATTTAGACATTGAGACCAGCGGCGGATGCCATGGGATAGATGAAATAACCGTCATTGGTCTGTATGACGGCCACCGTGTTCAGACCTTTGTGAATGGTTTGAACCTAAACGAATTTGAAATAGCCATAGCATCTTATGAATTGCTCATTACCTTTAATGGGAGCCTCTTTGACCTGCCTGTGATCGGGCGCCACTTTCCCCACATTGTACTTCCGCCAGTTCATATCGACCTACGTTTTTTCCTGAGAAAGCTTGGTTATCTGGGGGGCCTCAAGGCTATTGAAAAAACGTTCTTCCTTTCGCGGGCCTCTGAGATTGACGGCATGAACGGCTATGACGCGGTAAAGCTCTGGAGGGCCTACCTGTGGGGAGACCAAAGCGCTTTGGAACGCCTGATTCAGTATAACACAGCCGATATTGTTCACCTCAAGCCCTTGATGGAAATAGGCTATGAGGAAATGAAAAGACGGCTATTGTACACTCATGACGGCTAAAACCGGCCGGCCTAAAAATGAGCCACAGGTCTGCTGTCCCTGTTTTGGATGTATGGCAAGAAAAGAGAGGGGTTTGGGATGAAAAAGCGGCTCGGAATCCGTTCAGATGAGTTTCTGGACAAATACACTTTTTCTGCCGTGAGGGACAATCCCTTTTTCCCCAGCGTGATGCTTCGGATGGCAGAGCATCCCCAAAAACCTTGCCCTTTTCTTCTGCCAGATGGGTGCAGCATATACGAAGACAGACCGTCATCGTGTCGAACGTATCCCCTGGAAAGGGCTGTGGCCAGAGTCCCTCAACAAGGTAGGCGTGAAGATCACTATTTTCTCAAGCATGCCCCCTATTGTTTGGGGCATCAAGAAGAAAAGGAATGGACCGTGGAAGAGTGGATCGCCAATCAGGAAATCAAGCCGTACAATGAGATGAATGACCTGTGGGTGAACATAGACACAATATTCAGGACAAATCCGTGGGGTCATGGAGAGGCCGCTAGCAAAAAGCTGAGAATGGCTTTTATGGCCTGTTTTAATGTGGACCAATTCAGGCGTTTTGTTCTGAAAAGCTCATTTCGCTCTAGATTTGATGTTTCTGAAGAACGTGTAGAGAAAATGAAGATGGATGACGTGGAGATGATGAAATTCGGGTTTGAGTGGGTAGAATTCTTTTTGACTGGCCGCGGGGCATTGGCATCACGATTTGCCCAGGGGAATCAACCCGAATTTCGCAAGTCTCAGTTACGGGCTAAAACTTGCCAACATACGGGATGATCATCATAGACCCCTGGAAGCCTAATGGATGATCAATGACACCTGCAAAATTTGGAATCAACACGCTTGGGGCTTCCCGTGTTAGGTAGACACGGACAAGATGGTAACTCCCGTGCTTATCAGCAAATGGCTAAACAAGTCTCAGACAACCAGGGCGGAAACAAATTTCTGAATACTCATAAATCCGAACCAACCACCAAATACCACCAGTGCAGAGGCGCAGACTGCGATAATTCCCTTATACAGCCTGTCACTTATGAAACTTCGGCCCTTTGAAATGGCAAGGGACACAGCAGAGTACCAGGCAAAATCGGCTGAAATGTGTCCCGCAAAAAAGGCGATCACCCCCACCGCACCGAACTTCATTGCATAAACAATATAGCCCAGGCCGATGGTGGCCCACCAGATGATCCAGTAAGGATTGGCAAGACTCATGAGGATGCCTGCCCAAACAGGATTGCCCCTTGTATCCGCATCTGACGCCAGGTTAAACTTTAAGGAAGGAATGGAGCGAAACATGCTGAGGGCCATCCACATCAAAATCAAGGCACCCAACAGGCCAACGACACCAAAGACGATATCCTGGCTGAGGTAGGGCCCGAGTCCGAGGAGCAAGAGAATAACCAGGGCGAGCTCGAGTATGCCGTGGCCCACGATGATCAAGGGCCCGGCCCAAAATCCCCGCCTGGAACTCTCGCTTATGGTGACCGTCAAAACCGGGCCGGGCATCAAGGCACCAGAGAGGGCAATCACAAAGGAAGTTCCAAAGATACCAAATAGCAAAACCATAGCATGAGATCCTAACCGGTTTGCTCCCCGCCATGTGAAGCACTGCCGCAAGGCAGAACTCCCGTCCTGAAGGGCGGGCGGCTCACCTTTCCTTTTTCCGACATTCCTTCTTTTTGGCTTTTATGCTACTATATATTGCGTTTTTTACCATAAGACCACAATATATGCTTGACATTCCCTGCATCTCGTGCTTACAAACCATTATATCTTTATGGATGAGCGCCTCGACGATGTGTCATGGTAAAATTCTGCTGTGATTTCCAAAGGCTTTGTCCAATAAAGGGTGCTCATGTGAACTATCCCTTTTGCCGAAAAGGGCTGTGATCAATGTTTGGTGGGTGAACAGGCCATTGCCTGAATCGGTACTGGCATAGGGAGTCCCCACTAAACTTGCATAATTTGCTTTCATGGCCTTTTATAGCAAGATTTGGATGTTGAATCAATGACTTGATTTGATGAAAGCAAGGCGCTGGGAAGTTGGAAGCTGTCTCGTGCAGAAAATATGGCATATTGAATGCGACAATAACTATGGAAAGGCTCTATATTCCCTTTTCACCAGAGGTCCGCTTTCGGCCATGGCGCCTCGGACTGTGGCCATTATTTTGATAAGTGGGAAAAAATGCTTGATTTTTTTCAGGAAGTTTTGTAATAGGCCCCGTTCATAGTTTGAAAGAACCTGACGGATATCTTACTGAACAGAAAGAGCTGGAGCATCATGGGGTGCATGGTATGAAAAAGTTGCGTGTAAAGTGCCTCAAGTGCGGAAAAGAGTGGGATAAAGAATCCTCGGTTTCCTGGAAACCCGAGGATTTTACATCATCCTTATGCAATTCCTGCTTTAGAGAGATCATCTCTCCAATCATCCACAAGAAACAGTTGAGAGAAGGTAACTTTGATTGTTTTGGCAAAGCAGGGGATTATTGCGATCAACTAGAATGCAAGTATAGAGCTTGGTGTCTCCGTTGGGAGGAGGCGGGAAAAGGGATAAAGGAACTCGCCAAGGTAGGCTAAAGGCCCCACCTCAATTTTTTTACCTTGAATCCACATTCACAGCCCCCCGAAGTCTTATTTTTTTACTAAAATTACATGTTCAGGAATCCTTTGGATCCCTCTATCCTTTTTTTGATATCCGAATAGAGGCTGTCTAATCGAAGGATGCGCCTGAAAAGGGATAAACAGATAAAACCCATCAAACGGAAAGCCAATTCAGACCTGGTTTCTATGAACGCATTAAATGTGTTCTTACTAATAAAGGCCATCTTGCAGGGGGTAATCGTCACGACACTTGCGGATCTTGGCTTTTCATCTATCAAGGCCATTTCACCAAAGATCTCGCCCTCACCCAATTCTCCAAGGAGGATTTCCTTGAAATTCGATGACAAAGCAACCACTTTTACCTTCCCCTCCATAATAAAATAAGCACCATCCCCCTTATCTCCTTCCGCAAAAATGACCTGCTCTGCATCGAAAACCTTTACTTCCTGATAGATTCTTCTTGCTTCATTTTGAAACAGCGTGGGGAAGAAATCCGATTTTTCCCGGTTGGTCTCCATTTGTATATGGTCAAGGCTTGGTATCTTCTTCTCATCACCATCAAAAATGAGATGGAGAGCACGGATAGCAGCCTTGTACTTATCATTCAGATTTCTCAACCTTTCGGGTAGGATATTATAGAGCCTGTAAGTCAAATCATAAGCGTAAGACTGGCCGCTTTTAAACAGGTTTTCCAGGCCGTTACGAGTTAACACCCCAACCTTTGTTCTTTCTTTGGCGGCTTTGATGGTAGCCGATCTGTTAACATTATAAAAAAGGCTGATTTCGCCAAATATTTCCCCGGGGCCCAATGATGCCACAGAAGATCTGTCAATGTAGACGGTTACCTCACCTTCCTTTATAAAATACATCTCTTGACCTGGCCTGTCTTGCTCACAGATAATATCTCCCTTCTGGTAAGTTCTGTTTTCAGAAAAAATCTGATTCAGATGTTCATTGTTGAGGGTCCCGAATAGGGCTCCGCTAATATTTTGGCAGATCAGATCAAGCTCACTCTTCTGTATTGAGCCGGTTTCGCTCTGAATCGGTAACAATAGATCATCAATGTATGTTGTTAAATCAGCCTTTAGTTTCTGAGGCATCTTCATAAAATCTTGGGATATCCTTTTGGCCTCGACAACGGATAAGTGTTTTTTATCCTGGATTTTCCTGTAGACAAGGTATTCTCTAAGAGCAGGCACACCTTTCATGCCCACCAAAAACTGGTAAGCCTTTTCTTTGATAACCTCAGGTTCGATGAGCGCGCCTAATTCTGTAACAGATAATCTCTCTTTTCCCCTTCTAACAAAGGCCTCATAGGACTTATCAAGGGGACAGGACTGCGCCCCATGTATTGTGGCAATATCCTCTGGTGTAAGAGGATGGATTTGCTCGGCAATAACATTAAATTGATGCCCCATACTACGTAACAGCTTGATAATTAATGCATTATTTATCCCTCGGCCCGAGACGTTACCGTGTACGTCAGCACTGTAGGCGGGTGGACTAAAAAGCAAGTTTCCATAGTTGTCGGTTGCATGAACGCGAAAATACACACCATTGTCCAGACACCAATTCCCGATTCTCTCGGCACCCACGAGGGGATCTTCTCCCTCTATGTTCAGGTGACCTAAGTCCACGGTTATCCCAAAATTCTTCTCTTTTATCTCTCTGGGAAGGAAATTGAGGATTTCATGTGCACAGGCGATAAATAGATCAGAGGTTTGTCGCTCTTTGGTCTGGCAGTAATTCTCAATGGTTATCCTTACATTGCTCCCCCCCGCCTTTTCAATCAAGTCCGCCAATGTTTTTAGGTTAGAGGTATCAATCAGGTGGATAACCACAGCCCCTGCCTCAATATCCTTTGCCAGTTCAATGGTCTCATGCTGGACTTCAAGACATTGTGTGGGATCAAAAAATCGCTGCTTTCCCTTGGTTGGGTCTGGCGAGGGCGTATAAGGGCCAACAATTGGTGAGTGGATATCAATTTTGATACCGCTCATCAGGCATGCCTCTTTTATCTGTTCTCGTTTTTCATGGGTCAGCTCTTCTGGAAGCAATTTGGTGTAATTGAACGGGTGAAAATCAATACTGAGTTCAAGGCCTTCAATATGGTCGCCCTTTACTTTTTCTATTAACAGGACGGGATCAAATATCTTCCTTTCCCAAAAGGTTGTAGCCCTGATACGCCTAGGATTTTCTATTTTTCTCCATGTATCAATGGCTACCCTATTCTTTAGGAAATGGGTTTCATATTGCTTGGCAAATTGTATGATCAGAGAATCACGGTCTTCTGACTTGCCTTTGTCATAAAAGAAAAAATATGGGGCATGTTCGTATAACCAACAGGCCTTCACAAGGAAAAACGGCGATTCAATAAGCCTTTTGAGCGGAGCCTCTTTCTCTTGTATTTTGGAAAGTTCTAATAGATGGGAGAGGCTTGTTGAGGAGAGATTATAGCCATATTTGACACTGGATTTGTGGTGGGCAAGCAACATCAAAACCGCATCTGTCTCAAGGCCCATGCTGCTTAGTAGGTGGCGACTTTTTTGACAATAGAAATCATCCTCACTTAAACTTTCATCTAGGATCCTCTTGATGGTTACCCTATCTACATCTTCGGCCACTATTTTCTGTATATAGTCCATGGGTAACCCAATGGGAGGGGAAGACCTTCTCCAATGCCGCCATGATGAATTGAAAATGCACAGCAATCGCTAACCCCGCAGCTTGCTACGGGGAGCTTGGAAACTCATTTAGTGCCCAGCCTTAACAATACCAGGCCCAAGTCTTTCTCTTTCACCAGGATTAAATCTACTATCAAAACTTGCTTTTTGGAGGATAAACTAGAGAAACTATAGGAAGGATAGGTTTGTGTGTCAAGTGAAAACTCCTTGCAACATATTGCAGTTCAAGGATATTCTGTGATGTGACGGCTTTGAAATGCGGCCTTTGCATCATTTTCGCCTTGCATTTTATTACAATAAGGGGCAAATATTATAACGAACGGGGCTGTTGCATAAACCAGATTGTACCATCATATTGATTCCAAAGTAACGATTCTACGGGGCAAACTGAAGGGAATGCGCTCGCTTTTGCAGTTCAATACCACACCTGTTTCAAGGTCGTGCTGTAGCGATCAGGACCTAGTACACAGATGACGGACAAAACGGCTGAAAGAGGATTTCGCCTTGCCGTTGCTGGCAAGGGGGGTGTTGGGAAAACCACCTTGGTCGCCTTGCTGGCTGAGCTTCTCACGCGTCATGGGTATCAGGTGCTGGTCGCTGATGAAGACCCGCAGATGAACCTCGCTCTGAGCCTTGGGGTACCGCTCGAAGAGGCTGAAAAAATCGTTCCATTGAGTTACAATAAGGCCTATATCGAGGAAAAGACAGGGGCCAAACCCGGTTCAGGCTGGGGGGGGCTGCTGCGCTTGAACCCAGACGTAAGTGATGTGGTCCAGCGTTTCGGGGTTCAGCTAAACCCCAATCTGTCTTTGCTTGCTATGGGATCGGTTGACCGCGCGGCTAGCGGGTGTTTGTGCCCAGAAAACAGCCTATTGAAAGCGGTCATACGATTTGTTGTACTAAAACCAGGAGAGATTATCCTGGTGGATACTCAGGCTGGACCTGAGCATTTTGGTCGCGGCCTTCTTAAGGACTTCTCACTCCTTCTGGTTGTCGCTGAACCGACTTCAGCGGCGCTTCAGGTTGCCCAAAAATCGATGACCTTAGCCGAGCAACTGGCCATCCCGCAGCAAAAACTGGTCATAAATAAGGTGCGAGGACAAGAAGATCAGCATAAGGTAAAGACCTTTATGAAACGCTTTGGGCTTAAAATGCCGCCTACTTATTTTCTCCCCTATACGCCAGATTTTCTTTCCTTGGAACCAACCGTGGCTTCGGTCCTTGACAAGGGAGGGAAATTCACAGAGGCCTTTCAAGCGCTCTTTGTCGACATCAAGATGTTGATTCCCAAAAAGCTCAACGGGCCTTCATAAAAAACACTGAACAGGGAATTTCCCGCCGGTTGAGGTCGTTTTTCGCGTCTCTATATCGTTTTCATGTCTGCAATAGGCACCAGGAGCGGGTAATGCGCGCCCCAAAACGCAACCCCTTACCAAGCGGGCGTAACCGAGAGTACACCATTTAATTCGTTTCAGGGTTGACACCATTTTTTGACCCTTATATAAAGGGACTGCTTTAACTTCAAATCTCTCTCAGGAGGATATTCTTGTGGCAGAACCAGCACTCGATAAGGCATTTAAACACAAAGTTGCCAAGTACTTAGAGGGAAGGCTCCCCACCAACTGTGATACCTGTGGCGTTTGTTCCTCAGCATGCCCAGTCCACCAACATGTTACAGCCTTTGATCCAAGAAAATTTGTCCGTATGATCAACCTTGGTTACAAGGATGAACTTCTGGGAAACACGGCCATCTGGTACTGTGCCCTTTGTAACACCTGCACGGTTGCCTGCCCGCAGGATGTGAGGTTTAAGCAAATCATGGAAGTGCTGCAGAAGATCGCCCTTGCTGAAGGATATGTCCCACCTTCTTTTGTTGATGAATTGAGAAAAATCGAACAAGCGTGCCAGGCGTATCGATGCGAGCAGATTGCCTCCCGCCTCATTGAACTGAATCCCGAGCTTCATAAAACCGAGGTCACATAGGCCGCATTTGACGAATGCGGTATTCCTGCAGACGATGAAAACCCCAAGGAGAAGATCTTCTTAAGAGGCTGTTTTGGCAAGAGCCTGTTTCTTCATGGGGCTGGGGCCCATTTCCCTGAGTTTGTCTTCGATTTCTCTGGTGATCCGAACAAACTCCACAGGCATATTGGAGGCAAGGGTAATAAAACGGAGACGTTCTGTTTCAAGACCAACCTCTGCGAGCATCCTGGTGGCATCTTCCACGCGCCACTCGGCAAAGGTATTTCCTTGCTGAGACTTGCAATTATCCTTATGGCAGGCCAAGACCAGCACCCCATCCGCACCAGCCTGAAAAGCCTTAAGGATGTAATCCACATCAACCTTTCCGGCACAAGGAACTTTGATCATCTGAAGCCCCTCGGGCAGGGAGCTACCGAACAAGCGTGCCATCTGGCCCGCCTCATAGGCTGAGTTCTGACAGCAGAAAGCGATAATCTGCGGCGTATTGCTGTTGATGTTGCCCAATTCGAAAATCTGCGCTTCGATCTGGTCGTCCCTATAATCCACAAGCTGGATGGCATCCATAGGGCACTCACTGGCACAAATACCACACCCTTGGCAGGCCACCGGTGATATCACCGCTCGGTTGTCCCAATAGATGGCACCGTGAGGGCAAACCCTGAAACAGGTCAGGCATATGGTGCATTTACCACGGTGAATCTTTGCCTTTTCCCTGGGCACCAGACTCTTGCCTTCCCCCAAAAGCTGACGGACCGCCAGTACAGCATTTTGGACATCGCTCCACCCATGTCTCAGATTGGAAGACTGCCGAGCAGATCCAATCACATAGATCCCCTCCCGGTTGGAGCGAACCGGAAGATAGTGAACATTGTCGGGCTGAAAAAAACCTTCAGGGTCCGTGTCAATTCGCAAAACCCGTGCTAAATCAGGCGCCTGTGGATGCGGGCGGATGGCCTCTTCAACCACCAGCACATCAGGGGTCAGTTCCACATCACTATGCAAGACCCCATCAAAGAACTTAATTTGAAAGTTCAAGCCATTCTGTGTGATGAGGGGGGATTCCCTGAGTTTGAAATAGAGGACCCCTCTTTCTCGACTTTGCTTGTAAAGGGTCTCAAGACCATCGTGTGCAAGTTTTACATTTCCGACCAGAATCGTTGCCTGGCATCCTCCAGTATCCTGGAGCTCAATAGCACTTCGCAAGGCTCGTTCCATGACCAGGGGGTTGCCTTCCTGCTGCAGTCCGACCAGGAAGAGCACATCCTTTGAATCCTCGCCGCAAAACCGGTCTTTTTCCTCTGGAGAATCGAGCATGCGCTCAAGCTGGGATTGGCTCAATGCATTCTCACCAGGATTCAGCCTGTATGCCTCTAACATAGGCACCCTTTCAGCTTCCAGGGCCACAACAACAGCGCCAGCTGCTTTTTCCAGCGCCTGGCCATCCTGTTCCAACCTAACACGAAAATCACCCGGAACGCCGCTCAAAGCGACAAGCCTGGTGGAGGCCAGCACCTCAATCGCCTCATGATCCTTGACTTTTTTCAGAAGAACGGACAGTTCCTGTTCGCTGGTAGAAACCAAGTGATCGCTTGGGGCCTTTCCCCCAATGCTGGTGCCATTCTCTATCAAAACAACCTGATAGCCAATACACGCCAGTTCATAAGCGACTTTCATGCCATGCCACCCACCCCCAACAACAAGGACAGTGGTATCCATATGGATCTCTTCCATGAGCGCTGTTTGAGAGGATACATTCCTTACTTCGGGCATGGCATCACCCCTAAATAATGAGCTACCCGTTGGGCTGCTTGGCCTGCCTGAGCCATGGTATCGGCGATATCCTTGGGGCCCTGGGCTGTGCCTGCCAAAAAGACACCCTGCTGGCTCGTAGAGGTGCTATCCAGAGGATCGGCAAAGGCAAAGAACCCGTGTTCGTCAAGATCAAGCTTTAGCATGTCGGCCAAACTGGCATTGCTTGGGCCCGGCATGATCCCCACAGAGAGCACCACAAGATCAAAAGGCTCCCTAACCGAATGCCCATCTTTTTCGTCTCCATAGCAAAGGATCAGTTGGTCCTGTTCTCCCTGAAAGATGTCGCCGGGCATAAAGCGCACAAAGCGTATGTGGTCTTTGCACCTTTCGTAAAACTTGGAGAAATTCTTGCCACAATTTTGGATGTCCATATAAAAAATGGTAACCTCAGCCCCAGGGTGACGGTAGTGTATGGCCTCGGCCATGCGCATGGCGTAGCCACAACACACCTGAGAGCAGAAACCGTGCTGTAACTTGTGGTCGCGGCTTCCCACGCACTGGATAAAGGCGATCTTCTCGGGGACCTTATCGTCAGAAGGACGCAAGACCTCGCCCTTTTCCCTCAGCATGCGCTCAAGGTCCAGGGCCGTGATCAGATTCTTATTAATGCCATAACCGTACCGAGGCCTATTCACAGGATCAAAGGTCTGAAAGCCGCTCGCCACCACAATAGCGTCTGCCTCACCGGAAACCCGGTCAGGCTCTGGGTCCAAGTTAATGGCCTTTTCAGGGCACAGGTCCTCACAGAGCCTGCAACTTCCATCTTTAAAGTGCGGGCAATGCGTTTCATCAATTGCATAAAGGGGCACATTATTTTTGGAATACCCCCGAATAACGGCGCCGTCTGCCGGGCATTTTTCAAAACAGAGTCCGCAATTGGTACACCTTTGTGAATCTATATAAAGGGATCGTTGGGAAAGCGTGTAAGAAAAGCGGCTATTTCGGTTCATCTTTTCTATTTCTGACTTGAGATACACCTTAATCCTGGGTTCCTCAATCACCTCCAGAAGCCTTTTCTCCACCAAGCAGGCACCGCACTTCTGACATTCGTCAGCGGCCTTGCAGCAAAACTGAATGGCATGGCCGCCAAGAAAGCTACTCTTTTCTATGAGTTTCACATCAAGATCCAGCCGTGCCAGCTCCCAGGCTGCGGTCAGGCCAGCAATGCCGCCACCAATGACCAGAACCTTTTTGGGCGCTTGATCTGGTGAATTCCCCTTAGAACGTTGATTCAATAAACCCTCCGATAAGATCGCTCCATGATTTTGTATCGTGCGGTTTCGCCCCTTCAAAATGGGAATTCGTAATAGCTCACCATGCAGGACAAGGAATATTGCTGAACGTAGGCATCCAGCCATTTCCACAGACCATAACGCCGCACCTGTCAAAGGCATTAGATGCCAAAGAGAAGCGATGTTCCTTGTCCGTGAATTGTTTTCTTGTGAGGCTACAACCCGCCTGCCTTCATGATATCAGGGATCTTCTCTTCATGTCCTGGTGCTGTAATATGGATACCGTCACAGAGGTTGGCAGACTTTATCTCTTTAATAAGATCGCCTGCGAGCTTCATGCATTTTCCTGTGTCGGCCCCTTTGATCTCTTCTATGAGATCATCAGGCACAAGCAGCCCAGGATAGCTTCCGTCTTTATATTTGGACGCCTCTTCAGGCACAAGCAGCCGAATCCCGGCTATCACCTTGACCTTGCTTTGCTTTACGTGATTCATGAATCTTTTCAGGTTCTCTATGTTAAAGACCGGATGGGTCACAAGGAATGAGGCGCCTGCCTTTATCTTCTTGTCTACTTTTATCAACTGAGGCTCTAAGGGATCGGCCTCAGGATTGGCTGTTGCCCCAAGGAAAAGGGCCGGGGAACCTTTCAGGGGATTTCCTGCCATATCCTTTCCCTCTGCAAGTGCCTTGGCTACTGTCAGGAGGTGTACTGAGTCGATATCATGCACAGGCTTGGCGTCTATATGATCGCCAAATTTAACATGGTCGCCGCTCACGCACAGGATGTTCTTGATGCCTATGGAGGCCGCTGCCAGAAGATCGGACTGGAGGGCAAGCCGATTCCTGTCGCGGCAGGCCACATGCATGATGGGTTCAACACCCTGTTCAAGGGCCAGCCGACATACCGCCCATGGGCTCATGCACATCATGGCATGAGGGTTGTCAGACACCCCAAGCGCATCTACCACATCTTTTAGTTCTTTGATCAGCCGAGCCAAGTCTTCAAGGTCCATTCCCTTGGGGGTATCAAGGCTTGTGGCTATCAAAAACTTGCCTGACGTCAGTGCCTCTTCAAAGGATCTTGCCATATTATTCGTATCTCCTCCTGTAGGCCTCATGGACGATCTTAGCCGGGTATTGCTGTACGCTGTATCTCTTAGGGGGAAGGGCCTGCTCCATCCTATTCAGCCTGCCAAGCTTTTTCAACCGGTTGTAAATGAGCGTCCAAGCACAGTCCTTTTCAGGGTCTATTTCACACTTGCCGTGTCTTGTCCCTCCGCAGGGGCCGTTGACCAGTCCCTTTGCGCAGATAGTCACCGGGCAGATGCCCCCTGTGTCAGCCAGCACACAGTCACTGCAGGAACGGCATCGCTCGGTCCACATACCAGGGCCCTCGGCCACGCCGATAAAGGTCGTGTTCAGGGCAGGCACCACCACCTTGTGGTCAAATACATCGCTCAACAGTTGAACCCCGGCACCGCAGGCCGTGGATAAGATGAGGTCATAATCATCCACATTCACTTTGGTGCTGATTTCCTCTATGAATTCGCGGTCACATTGCCGCTCAATCGTGAGTTCATCAATCTCGACATCCTCGTTCACAAGGCCAAGGGCCATCTTCAACTGCGAGGCGAGGATGGCCACCTCCTTCTCACCTCCGGCCAGGCAGACAGCAACACAGGTGCCGCATCCAAGGATCAGGATCTTCTTTGAGCCGGAAATAAGTTCTTTGATTTCATTAAAAGGTTTTCTCTTGGCTACAATCATCTATGCTACCCCCAGTTTGGTCATTGGTCACTGGTCATTAGTCATTGGTTTGCCATGACCTGCCTGATTCCAGATACCTGATGCCCGGTCTAGCGCGCCTTAACCCAAATGGTATGCTTTGGCCGGTATCGGGAATCCGGCCGACGTCCCGGAGGGCATCGGTTCCCAACGCTAGTAACAAATGACTACTGACGAATGACAAATGACCGATCACAAATGACCAATGACAACATTATGCTGCTTCAGCCTTTTCAGCCCCGCATTTTAACGGGTTTGGCCCCAGTTCTTTCGCCCGGTTTGTCATGATCTCGACCGCCTCAGCAAACAACGGGGCGTCTGAGGCCCCGATATGAAACATCTCCAGGCGCCCCTCTCCGAGGCCAATTTCGTTCAAGAGTTTCTTTGTATATTCAACTCGCTCCTTGGCTCTTAGATTTCCTTCCAGGAAATGACAGTCCCCCATTTCTCACCCCCCTACAAAAACGGCGTCAGCACCAGCTTCAAAGGCTTTGAGGATGTGAACAATTTCGACCTTGCCAGTACACAGATATTTTACAATGCGCACCGTGGGGGGGTATTGGAGCCGCTGGGAACCTGCCATGTCCGCAGCCGTATACGTGCAGTAGGTACAGACAAAGGCCTCAATCTTGGGTTCAAATGTCTCCCCGGTGCTTTCTTGTTCTTTTATTTGCGATGCATCTTGTTCCATGGCAGTTCTTGTGTCCTAACCCCGTCAATTTTTGCCAAGTTTCATCATCATTGAGATCATTGCGAACCAACACTGTGCCCGTGTCATTGACCCACAAAGTTTGTCAATTGACGGGGCTAATACAACGCACAGATCTTGGCAACGAACTGGTCGTCCGTGCTGTGTCCCACCTCAATGGCTCCGCGCGGGCAGGCAGTGGCGCAGTTGCCGCATCCCTGGCAGGCGGCCGGATCAATCGAAATAACGCCTTCCTCTTCGTCAATCCGGGGTACATTATAGGGACAGGTTCGTACACAGGTTAAGCATATGGCGCACTTGGTACTGTCCACCTGGGCCACAGCACCACCCACATACATCTGCTTCTGAGAAAGCACCGTGCAGGCCCTTGATGCAGCCGCTTTGGCCTGGGCAATGGCCTCATCGGTAAACTTGGGCATGTGAGCAAGCCCGCACAAGAATATACCGGCATTGGCAAAATCAACAGGCCTTAACTTCAAATGAGCCTCGGCAAAAAAGCCGTCCTGGTCCAGGGGAAGCTTAAACACGTCAGCCACCTGTTTGCTCCCCGGGTTGGGTCTGATGGCTGCGCTTAAAACCAAAAGGTCAGGTTCAAGCATGACTTCAGATCTCAGGTTCTGATCAAACACCTTCACCTGAAGCCCACCGTCTATCTCAGCCACTTCAGGCTTTTGCCTCAGAAAGTATCGCAAAAACCGTACGCCGCGCTCCCGGGCCTTCTTGTAAGAAAGCTCTTTAAACGCAAAGGTTCGCATATCCCGGTACAGCACGTAAATATTGATGCCTGGATTCAGCTCCTTGAGCTTCAGGCTGTTCTTCACGGCCGCGGTGCAGCACACCCGGCTGCAGTATGGATGTTCCTCATCCATGCAGCCCACGCACTGGATCATGACCAGGTTCCTGACCTCTTTCAAGCTTTCGGGCTCAAGGGCGATGCGTCTTTCCAGCTCCTTTTGCGTGATGACATGCTCGTTTTCACCATGCAAATATTCCGTGGGCTGATACTCTGTACCTCCTGTAGCCACGATCACAGCCCCATACGAAATCTCTTCGGTCCTGCCGTTTACTGAAATCGTGCTCTTAAATTCGCCCAGATGCCCGGCGTAATCCTTGACCTCGGCCTGGGTGTAAACCGTAATCAGCGGATGTGCCTTCACCTTGTTGATGAGCTCTTTGACATATTCTGCGGGCCGCGCCCCGTCTTCCGTGTAGTAAAGGGCTCTGGCATTGCCGCCGAGTTGGTCGGATTGCTCGACCAGGTAAGTCTCAAAACCCTGCTCGGCCAGCGTAAAGGCCGCCGTCAAACCGGCCAAGCCGCCTCCAATCACCAGACCCTTCTGTACGACGTCGAACGGAAACTCATAAAGAGGCCCAAGTTTTGCCGCCCGCGCCACAGCCATGCGAACAAGGTCCTTGGCCTTGGCCGTAGCTCTCTCGGGTTCAAAGGTGTGGACCCAGGAGCTCTGGTCCCGCACATTGGCCATCTCAAAAAGATACTTGTTTAACCCGGCCTCACGGATGGTGTCCTGAAAAAGGGGCTCGTGGGTACGAGGGCTGCAGGAGGCGACCACCACCCGATTGAGCCGGTGCTTTTCAATCATGGCCTTCATCTCCTCCTGCGAATCCGTCGAGCACGTGAAAAGGTATTCACGGGCAAAGACCACATGGGGCAGAGTTTTTGTATATTCGGTCACCTTGCCCACATCAATGGTACCGGCAATATTGATCCCGCAGTCACAAAGGAATACCCCAATGCGGGGCTCTTCCTGGGTGATGTCACGCTCTTTGGGGTAGATTTTTTCCCTGACCAGGGTGCCTTGTGCCTCGGCAAGGAAGCTGGTAGCCGCACCAGCAGCACTGCTACCCTGAAGGACCGAGCCCGGAATGCCTTTCGGGCTCTGAATGACACCACAGGTGAATATGCCGGGGATGGAGGTCGAGATTGTATCAAGGGGCTGACTCTCACAAAACCCGAATCGATTTAGTTTGATGCCGAGTCTCTGGGCCAGCTTCAGGAAGGCGGGGTCGGGCCGGAGTCCTACTGACAGAATGACCATGTCAAAGGTTTCGGTTTGAATCTCACCCGACTCATCCACATAGGTAAGATCCAGGTCGTGCGTCTGCGGGTGCTCCAGCACCCGTGATATCATGGACCTCACGTATCGAACCCCGCCTGTCGTCCTGGCCCGATTATAATAGCGCTCAAAGCCCTTGCCCGGTGCACGCATGTCAATGTAGAAAATCGTCGGCTCAATCTCCTGGTCGTGCTCCCTTGAGATCATGGCCTGTTTGGTCGCATACATGCAGCACACATAGGAACAATACTCACAACCAATAGAGGCATCGCGCGAGCCCACGCACTGAATCCAGGCGATCCTCTTGGGCTCTTTGGCGTCAGAGGGTCGCTGGATATGGCCCTTGAAGGGCCCGCCAGCTGAAAGGATGCGCTCGTATTCAATGCTGGTGATCACATTGGGATAGCGCCCGTACCCGTACTCCGGCTTTTGGCGGGCATCAAAGGTTTCAAAGCCTGTGGCCAGGATCACGGCCCCGGCATCAATTTCAATAATCTCATCCTTTTGATCAAAATTGATCGCGCCCGGGCCGCAAAATTCTTGACACACCTTACATGCCCCGGTGTTCAGATGGACACAGGTCTTCGGGTCAATCACGGGCACATTTGGTGTGGCCTGAGGGAAGGGTATATTGATGGGTTTGCGGGGCCCCATCCCCCGGTTAAATTCTGAAGGAATGATTTGGGGTTTTCTGCCGGTGATATCTTCAAGTTTGATATGGCCCGTGGGGCACACAGAGGCACAGGCCCCACAGGTTCTGCAGATATCGGACTGCAGGTGGAAAGGGGTGTCTACTTTTAACTCCACACCCCGGCCCGTCAGGCTGATGGCACTGACCCCCATGCGCTCCTCACACATCCGGGTGCAAAGTCCGCACAGGATACAATCATTTGTCTCTGGCTTAAAGCGTGGTTTTTCTATGCCATATTCCTTGGCCAGGTCCTGCAAGACCTTCACGTCCGGGCAGCGCGCCAACAACAGCTCCACGATCATCTTGCGGCCTTTGATGACCCTCTCGGTGTCAGTACGCACCTCCATGTCTCGCCAGACCGGGTAATTGCAAGACGTGACCAGCCGGGTTCTCCGTCCGTCAAAGAGTTCTACAGTACAAAGCCGGCAGGCCCCTGCCGGGCTTAAGGCCTTGTGATAACAGAGCGTAGGAATATGAATATTGTATTTCTGAGCGACCTGCAGGATCGTCTGGCCTTCTTCGGCCTCAACCTCTCTGCCGTTGAGTTTAAAAGTAATCATTTAGAAGTTTCCCTGCCTGTTAAAAAGCCACATCCATTTTAATCTTGTGAGCCGGGACCTATCCCTCATCTCATGCCACACGATCTAACTCGACTCTCTCAAGCCATCGCGGGAATTTTGATCTGACCGTCAAATAACGGTGAGCCTTGATTTGGAGGGCGCCACATTCGACCAGGGTTCGCTAGCGCTCAGTTCAAAAGTGTTTCCATAAAGCGGTCGTTGCATTTTGTCAAGAAAATTGTTCTTTTATGCCCTACACCTGCCACCAGGTGTCGATATTTGCAACACAAAAAAAAGACTTTGCTTGTGTGGCAAAGTCCTTTTTTGTTTTCGGGTTGTTGGGCCGAATTACTGCAAATTTGGATTCCGGCCCTCTTCTAGTGATGCCAAGCCATCAAGGGAGGCACTGGATATCATCATTGAAACGCTATTTTCAAGGCGTTCTACTATGCAGCCCGCTTGAAGCCCCTTTCCACGGCCTGATAAAGCTCATCCGGGGTAAAGGGTTTAGGTACGTAGTCGGTGGCGCCTAGCTTGATGGATTCAACCGCTGTCTGTACAGTAGCGTAGCCCGTGATCATGATCACCGGGGTTGTGGGATGTTCCTCGGTGATAGCCTCAAGTAATTCCAACCCCTTCACTCCTGGAATTTTCATGTCGAGCAGGATCATATCCACAGGCCTTTCTGACAGGATTTCCAGGGCAGCTTGGGGTGTTTCGGCATGCTCTACGTGATAGCCCCTCGGTTTGAGGATTTTTCTAATGCTATTACCCACCACAACTTCATCATCAATGACCAGGATTTCAGGAACGGCAGCCGGAGCTTCTTTTGGCAACCCTTCCCAGTCAACCATGGGCATCTCTGAGCCGTCCAAGGCGTTCGCGTAGGTGGGGCTTGTATACTTGGCCACCTCGTCATAGTCAAACGGCAAATCTATATCTATGGCAGACTTGCCAATCTCTTGGGCAAGAAACCTTGACCCCGTTTTAGCCTTGAGCTTCATCTTTTTGACCTTGGGGCATATGCCGTCTTTGGTTTTGCAGGACCGCCCCTTCTTTGCATAGATCTCACATTCTTGCTCCCCAAGGGGGCAAAACGACGTGGAAACCTCACCTTCAACCGGTCGAATCGGAATGACCTTCGCTGAGGTGGCTTCTTCCAACGCTTGCTCCACTTTTTCTCTGAGTTCATCGGGCGTAAAAGGCTTGGATATGTAGTCTAATGCCCCAAGCCTGGTGGCCTTAACAGCAGTTTCGATTGACGGATATCCTGTCACCATGATGACCTTCAGGTTCGGCCATCTTTCCTTTATGATTTTCAGGAGTTCGATACCATTGACCTGAGGCATCATGATATCCAGGAGCACCAGTTCGAATAACTCTTTTTCCATCTTGTTCAGGCCATCGTTGGCATTGAGGGCTACATCAACAGCGAATCCCTTCCTGGCAAGGATTTTTTCCATACTCCTTCCAGCTGTTACCTCATCATCGACCACGAGTATTTTGTTTGCTTGTGTCTTCATGCGGCCCTCCTTTGGATTTTGGATTTCATCCACCATTGTTACCAACATGAAGCGCAATCTATGTGCCAAAAGACGGGCCAAAGCATAACATCCTGTAATTACAGGCATACGATCCTATCAACCCGACATCTCGGTTGTGGCAGTCGTATATATTTTTTATACAGTAGCAGGGCGAAAAGTTTATTTGTGTTGTAATATCAAATGAATACCGTATGTATAAAATAAATATACACTGTATTTCAAAAAAATCAGGTGGTGAAGGCGAGGGAAATCAAGAATATTCTACTTGGTTGGTTATATGGCGAGCTTACAGCTTTACATCTCTGGCGCCTATGCCGTGTTTTCTCATAAGGCCTTGAAAATTGGTCCTTTGCATGCCCACATCCTTGGCCGCCCTGGTCACATTCCAATCATTTCTCTTGAGGGCATGAATTAGAAAATCTCTTTCCACTTTTTCCACGGTTTTCAGCCTGAGTTCTTTCTTGAGTCTCTTTAGCTCGATATTCGTTCGAGGCAGTACATAAGGAACCTTTTGGGGGTCACGAAATTCAGGAAGATCTTTATAGGTGAGTATATTTGTGTCTGAAGCGATGACGGCCGCTTGTATCACATTTTCCAGTTGCCGGACATTGCCGGGCCACTCATACTCACAAAGGGCCTTCATGGCGTCTCTTGAAATTGACCGGAGGGACTTTCCAAAACTCTCGGAGTACCTCTTTAGAAAATGATAGGCGAGCAGGGGGATGTCTGACTTGCGGTCCCGAAGGGGTGGTACACTGATAGGATAAACAAAAATTCTATAGTAGAAGTCTTCGCGGAGGGTCCTGTGCGCAACCATCTCTTTTAGGTCCTTATTTGTTGCAAAGACCAGCCGCACATCCACGCTTTTTGTTTGCGTCGCCCCCACAGGCAAAAACTCTCTCTCCTGGAGGAACCGGAGCAGCTTTCCCTGGACTTCCATGTTGATGTTGCAGATCTCATCCAAAAAAACCGTGCCGTGATTAGCAACCTCGAACACCCCAGGCTTGTTGTGGATAGCCCCCGTAAAGGCCCCCTTGACGTGACCGAAGAGTTCGCTTTCCAAGAGTGTGCCTGACAGGGCAGCGCAGTCAACAGCAAAGAATTTGCGTGCCTTGCGTTTGCTCAACTTGTGTATGGCTTGGGCGATCAATTCCTTGCCTGTGCCGCTTTCTCCAACAATCAACACATTACTGTCCGTGGGGGCGACTTTCTTGATCATGTTGAAGACGGTTTCCATCTTTGGGCTTTCTGAAACAATCTCCTGAAAGCCCGATGTGATGGTACGTTGCGTGGCAAGCTCCCGGTCCTTCAGGGTCGCCTTTCTCTCTTCAACCGCCTTGCTCAACACGGCCCTGAATTCGGCGGGGGTGAAGGGTTTCGGGAGGTAGTCAAAGGCCCCTGTTTTCATGGTTTCCACGGCTGAAGCAACGGTGGCGTAGCCTGTAATAACCACAACCACAATATCAGGATCCTTGGTCTTTATGAAGCGAAGGACTTCCATGCCGCCCATTTCGGTCATTTTGAGATCTGTGAAGACCAGGTCATAGGCGGTTTTTTCCATCATCTGGAGCGCCTCATGTCCGCTGAGAGAATAATCTACCTCATAGCCCGCCTTTTTCACGATTTTTTGACAACTCTTACACACAGTAAGATCGTCATCAATCACAAGTATTTTCATTAGTGACAATGCCTAACATTGTGAATCCAAAATCTGCAACCTGCATCCCTCATGCCACTGGCAGGGTAATGGTAAATGTTGTGCCCTGTCCAACCTGACTGTCAAACGAGATACTTCCGCCATGCCTTTCGATGATACCGTGCGATATGGACAGACCAAGGCCAGTGCCCGTATCTTTTGTGGTAAAGAAGGGATCAAAAAGCTTCAGTCTAGCCTCCTCAGGGATTCCACGGCCGGTATCCTTGATCTTCAATTCAATCGTCTGCTCTGACTCATGATAGGATGTTTCAACCCGAATCTCACCATCCCTCTCGATTGCCTCCATGGCGTTGATCAAGATGTTGACAATGACTTGCTGGAACTGATCTCGATCCAGTTTGACCACAGGGAGGTTCTCGGCAAGGTTCTGCTTGATCGTGATGTTTTTAAACGAGAACTGTTTCCTGACAAGGCTTACCATACTCGTAACGATTCTGTTCAGGTCCGATTCGACCTTTGCCGGGGCTTCTTGCCTGGCAAATTCTAAAAGGCCCCTGACGATCTCTCGGCATCTGAGGGTCTCATCCGCTATTGCTTTTAAGTCTTCATACATGGGGTCATCTTCGGTCAATTCTTCCAACAGAAGCATGCTATTGGTTAAGACGGCCGTCAGGGGGTTGTTTATTTCATGAGCAACACCAGCAGCCAGCTTTCCCACTGAGCTTAACTTCTCCTGTTGCAATAGCATTTCCTGGGTCTTGATTTCTTGCGTGACGTCGCGCGATATTTCCACAATGTATGACACCCTTCCATCTTCCATCACAGGATAGGCCGAAACAGCATGGTAGATCGCTTTACCATCCCGGTCGAGATGGGTGTGTCTGGTATGGTGCGGTTTACCCGTTTTAATAACCTCGGCTACGGGACATATCCCTTCGGGCGGCCCACCAGGGGACTCTTCCCTGTGAAGGATCTCATAACAATATTTTCCGATGATCTTTTCCTTTGGCGCCTTGAGCTTCTTCAGCAGGGACTCATTGACCCGCAGGATCTCATATTCAGGGCTAATCACCAGGATATCTTCCTGGATACTGTCTAACACCGTCCTCAAAAATCTCCGGGTGTTGATCAGTTCTTTTTGTATATTCAAGACGTCGTACAGGAGGTTGGAGGCCACGGCATCAAGGACCGGAACCTTGGAACCTTTGCGAACTAACATCTTAATCAAAACATTGGTGTTGCCGGTCAGGTCCAGGATATAGTCAAGGTCTTTTCGCTCGCCGAGGACCTCAAAGTCGTTTGTGGTCTCAATGCCCAGCGTTCGGGCATACTCATAGCCCGGTGCACTGGGATCCTCATCGGCTACGATGACCACCGAGGCCTTCCCCCTAGGAGGGGTCTGGCGCTGAAACATTTCAAGAATCGTTTTACACCGCCTTCCTCCGCCAACGATCCCGACCTTGAGGTTTTTTCCTGGGACTTTATCTGATGTCATCATCGCTACCACCGCCTTTCTTCCCCTCATTCCCACCCCTCGGCGGAAACGAGCGTTACCAGGCGCATAGCACCCTATTTTCTGGCTCTCTTATCATCAAAACCTCGTCACCCCGCGCCAGCGGGAAGGGGACGAAGGAAGACTGCAAGAAAAACTAATATCCATAAGAAGCATTGAAATCAAGACAAAAGCTAGAAGAAGATCAAGCACGTACATAGGCTGCCTGATCTGATATGTATTGACACAGTGTCTATTTTTTAGACAAAAAGACGTCTTTTTCTGGGTGTTTATCATTTAGACAGTTGCGTTTATTTTTACACAACCCATAATTCCCTGAAATCACAGTTGAATTTCTTAGCATCTTTTTCTGTGTCTATTTTTGCCTCAAAAAATAAAGCACTATTTTTTTCCATCTTATGTTTGGACCAATCTAATTCTCAAACATCTCAACAAGATACAGAATATTCATTCTTCTGGCATGTTTGTTGCCAAACCTATCATCAAAAAAACAAAAATATAGGAGGAAAACCATGATGCCTGCCAGCAAGAAATCAAGCGTAAAGGGTCTCAAGATTACCCAGGATGAATGCATCTGGATGAAGGCCGGGGTGGTCAACTTCAGGTTATGCGATATGAATTACGACTGCATCAACTGTAGCTTTGACAAATCCATGGCCAAGATTGTCTCAGAGAATCAGCAAAAACGTAGCGCTGGCTTAGAACTGAAGACCAAGAAGGAGCACATAAGAAGCTGGCGGGAACATTTCAGCGAGTTGGATGCCAGCCAGCGCCAGTGCCGCCACATGCTGTCCGGTCGCGTAGCCTATAAGATCTGCGCCAATGCCTTCCAGTGCCACCAGTGCGAATTCGACGAACTTATTGAAAATGAATTGGTCACTCTTGACCCGATTTCACCTGTGACCCTGACCAGTGTGTCAGGTTACTCCCTGGCCGAGGGGTATTATTATCACCGTGGCCATAGCTGGGCGCTGATCGACTATGGGGCACGCATCCGGGTAGGGCTGGATGATTTTGTAACCAGGCTGTTTGGGCCTAACAAGGAACTGGAGCTCCCTTCCTTGGGCGATGAGGTGGTCCAGAATGAGACCGGATGGGTACTCAAACGAGACAACCATCGGGCAGAGATGCTCTCGCCTATTCAGGGCGTGGTGACCGCTGTCAATCAAAAGGTCTTAGATACGCCAGAACTCATACACAAATACCCTTACGAAATGGGATGGCTTTTTATGGTGGAACCCACAAAGATGAAGAAGAACCTGAAAGATCTTATGAGCGGGCAAGAAAGCGCAGAGTGGATGCAAAACGAGGCTACACGTCTCAGGAATCTGGTGGCCGAAGAATATGGTGCGACAGCCTCGGCCGGTGGTTTTCCCGTAGACGATATCTACGGAAATCTACCCGAAATTGCCTGGGAGAGGCTGGTGCATGAATTTCTATTAACATAATTAACATAACCTGACCAATTGGGAACAAAACATCCGAGAAAGGGATCACAAAAGTTAGTTGCCGATTCTCAGCCAGCCCCTTTCCTTTGCGGACTCCAAAGCCACCCAAAGATTGACCAGGGTGCGCTCAAAGATAGCCTCTTATTTGGTTTGTTTAGAGGGCTTGGCATGGGTGCCCACCCGTGAACAGCTCAACAGATCATCAATAAGCTTATACATCCTGTTGGCCCCATCTACAGCATAGGTGATAAACTCAATGCCGTCGCTACCGAGTTTGCCTTTATAGCGCCGCTCCAGAAGTCGCAGATAACTAGTCACCGTACGCAGTGGCTCTTGCAGGTCGTGTGAGGCGACATAGGCAAATTGCTCCAGTTCCTTATTACTTCGTTCCAGCTCAGCAGCATAGCGTTGCAACTGTTCCTCGCTCTGACGAAGAGATTCCTCTGCCCGCTTGCGGGCGGTAATGTCTCGTAAAAGCTCCACGACCATCTTTGGACGGCCATCCTCATAATGCGCAGCCACGCTGGCCGTGCACCAGAAGGTCCTTTTCTTCCCATTGGCCCCGGTTATCTCCATTTCAAAGTCGTGAACCTTGCCATCTTCGAGACACCGCTTAACGATACATGGTTCGCAGACCGTGTCACGCTTATGGTAAGCGCTATGACACTTCTTCCCAACCAGGTCGAGCCCGAACAGGTCCTTTGCAACATCGTTAGTCCACACAATATTAAATTGCTCGTCGACCATGCACATGCAGTCTGTGACCGAATCGACAATCCCGGCGAGCTTCTCCTGGCTCTCCCGCAGCGCCTCCTCCGCCTGCTTGCGGACTGTAATGTCCACGATGTTACCCAATATAGCAGGCCTTCCCTTATACTCTATCCGGGTATTTCTCCTTGCAATCCATATGGTTTCACCGTCTTTTGTCAGCCCCCTTGCCTCGTATTCTGATGGGGCTTCTTCTCCCTTTAGTCTCTTTATCCTGATCTCATCAGTCAAGGTCCTGTCCTCAGGGTGGACCAACTTCCATGATTCTACGCCTATCAATTCGTCCCTTGAATACCTGTAAATCTCGGCAAATCTGTTATTGGCAAATACGATCTTTCCGCCCTGGTCAATATAGATACCGGTCAGCGAGTTTTCAACTAATGTACTGTACTTTTCCTCAGACTCCCGCAACGAGTCCTCAGCGAGTTTTCGCTCGGCAATCCTTTCCTCCTCAAGCTGAAAGACATCCCAAAACAAGCGGGCAGCAATATGATCCATGAACCGGACACCCTTTGGTTTGGTACGAAAAATTTCATCAGCTATCTCTTCACGACCTGTAAGCTCTATAATCATGTTGAGACCTTTGAGCTTGTACAGATCCTGGTACTTTGTTGTTGTAAAGATTCCTTTCTCCTGGGCGTAGCGATAACCTGCAGCCTCGGGGCTGATATCGGCGACCCCGATGACCTTCATACGAAGCTGGCTGAGCTTTTCGGCAAATATCATATTCATAATCGCCTTGCATTCAGGACCACCACCCACAATAGCGACGTTAAGGACCTTACCCTCTCCCATCATTTGTTCCTCTTAGGAATTCAGTCTCACATGATAAGTCAGCACTTACTGACTAAGGGCTCAAAAGTCGTTAATCTGGATTGTTTGACCGGCCTGCTCCCCAGACGCGAAGCGCTGCCGTAAGGCAGAACCCCCCGGGAGGGCGGGGAGGCTTCACAATAGATACCACACACCACAACATCTTAGAAGCGATTCCTGATGCCCAACTGCGGATCACTTGTCAAAATCGCAACCCAAGAATCCAACCGTTGTTACAGATATGTAATTGACATCATGAGATTTGTCAACTGTGGTCCATGGGGGCATGAGATTGAGCGAGGTTTGAAGCTCAACTCTGAGGATTGAAGGCCGAAGATTGATTCTCAGGCAACCCAAAAGCGGCAGGGGAACCAAGGTCGTTCTTATCCCCCTTAAAGTTGGCTGATCAGCGCCAGAAACATATCAAAAAAAGGCCTCATCAACAAACCTTCCCGACAACCTACATAGCGACATGGGCACCCATGACCGCCGGTCATGCCAGGAGGTCAAACACCTTTTCTGCTTTCCGCAAGACTTACACGGGGGCCAGGTAAGGCGGGGTGGAACCAGCCCCTGAATGGCTATTCTGGCTATTCAGAGGCTATTTAACGGCCTTTTTATTCAGCCCTCAGCCCTTCTTCGGCACGTTGTTGAAGGATTGATGTGGGTTGGGGTGGCTTATCGGATGCGTTTGCAAGCCAAATACAGAGGTCGGTTTCAGTTGGGCCCCATTTCGGGTCGGGACCTGGCACCTGAGAGAGAGGTCAGTGTCCCACCGCGAGAATCCCGCTAGCAGCCAGGCTCAGGACCAAGGCTTCCAGAAATGCCAAAACCGCATAAACCTTGTCTTTGCCTCTTAAAAGCATAGGAATGATAGACAGATAGCAGATGATAGTAACGCCCGCCAGGATGGCTATCCCAATAAAATTGAGGAAATCCCCATACTTGAGCATTCCAACCCAACCCCAGCCTGTCTTGATGTGGGCATGTTCCAGATAATCATGGACGTTCATGCTCCAATAGTGCGAGATTTGATCCAGCGGGATATAGGGCTTCATGATACCGAAGGCGTAAATGGCAAAGGTGATAAAAAGGATCAGTAAGCCAAAATACATTCCCTTTTCAAGAATACCAGCATAAAGGATCTGCTCTGGTCCTGCTTCCAATGTGGCTTTATGTTGATCTGCCATGATGTTCCTCCTGATGTCTTAAGTAAGGCGTTTCCTTTTTAAAACGATGAGCTTTCTTCCTTATGCTTCTCTAAAAGCCCAAGCCCTTGGATAGTGCCTTGATTCCGGCAAAGCCCAGCATTCCGATCACGATCCACCGGATAACCGTTGGTTTGGCAACGGCCAAGATTCGGACTCCCACAAAAGAACCGAGCATAATCCCCACCAGGGATGGAACAACCATCATTGGGATCACACATCCCTGGTTCAGATAGATCCAGGCAGCAGAGGTGTCCGTAATGGATAGGAGAAACTTGCTCGTGGCAACGCTGATTTTCAGGGGCGCCCCCATCATAAGATTCAGGACCGGCACATTGGCCCATCCTGCGCCCAGACCAAACATGCCGGCCATGACGCCGATGAGGATAAACAAAGCCAGACCCTGGGGAGTCCGGTGGATCTTCCAGTCAATGGTTTTTCCTGTACTTTTTTCCTGATAAACACCATAGATCCGCAGAGCCGCAGAAAGTTTATCCGCCTTTGGCACCTCAGGGAATTCCGCTTTCTTGGCTGTCACCATGAGAACACAGATACCTATGATGGTAGCCCCCAGGGCGGTCTGGACAATATTGGTGGGTAACGCCAACCCGATCATGGCACCGACGATGGCACAGGCGGAGGCGATGAGGGCTACTGGAATCGCAAGCCTAAGGCTTGCCAGATTCATCTTCAGAAGGCCAGGGCCTGCTGCCAGTGCACCCGAAAGGGCCACCAGGAGCCCGGTACCTCGCACAAAATCCAGATGGAAGGGGAAAAAGCCACTAATGATAGGAACAAACAGGACACCGCCGCCAACCCCTCCCAACACAGCAAAGATGCCCATTACAAATGTGACGATCAGCAGGACAAGGGGCCAGAACCACCAGACATGACCCTGTGATGAGGGGGCTACGGCCCCTTCTGCGGCAGCCATCACGGGACTGCTGCAAAATAAGAGAAATAACACACCCAACTTTGCACCTACCCCCCCACTGAGTCTCCTTGGCATCAGCAACTTCCTTTCTTAAATATTTTCGCTTCTTGCATGCCTAAAATCTCACCGAGTGAAACAAGCAGAACTTTGTTATATTGGACGATTTTGGGTATTATATTTCATGCCAGTTGTCAAGTACTAATGTTTCCAGGACCTCCCCCAATTTCTCTCTTTTGCAGCTTGGGTCTGATTTAAACCGTATTTCAAAAAAGCTGCAAGAGCCGGGGGAAATATAAAAAAGCGACTCCTTTCACCTATCAGCCTCTGTAATCGTAACAATTCACATTTGATAAAGTTGAAAGAAGACCCATAAAAAAAACGTTCAATCTTGACTAAAATCAATAAATGTGAGAAATAGTATAGCATTGCTTTGATAGAATCTATCGGCTGGGTTTATCAGCATAGAGCTTGTGGCAGCAACCGACCGGTAAGCTAAGGGCAGGAGTGATTCAAGACCGATGTGGGTAAAGACCATGAAAAGCCCATATGACAAATTTTAGACATGGTAAGGCAAGAAAAAGGGGGCCATGAGTAAGGCCAAGATAGATCAGGCGAAGCCGGACCTGAAGCCTTTGGATGTAAATGATGGCCTTGGTTTGAGGGTTGCCCAGTTACAGGTCTTGAGCTGGGCCTTGGCCCACGTTACCCACGATGTCCAAAATCATCTGGCCATCATTCACGAATCCGCCGGTTGGATGAAAGATCTGCTGAAGATGAGAACCAAGCAAAGGTTCGGCTGGATTGGCCGTTTTTTTAAACGCGGCCAGAACCGGCGCCTCAAGGTCGAACCATTCTTTAGGGGTCTGAATACAATCCAAGAACAGATCGTCCAAGGGTCGGCCCTGAATCAGCACCTCAGTTGCTTTGCCCGCCGCTTGAAAGAAAATGAGGGTGTCTTCGATGGCAATAAGGCCCTGGAGGAGATCCGCGATATCTTGTTGATACAGGCCAGAAAAAAAGGCATCCGCTTGGAGATAAGGCTGCCCAAAGGGGCGCTTATGATTGAGACCAACCCGCCTATCTTTCAATTGGCTGTGTTCGGCAATGTGGAACAGGTCATGGAAAATCTGGAAAGCGGAGATTGGTTGGTTTTGGAAGCTGGTGTTGGGGAAGGCCGGTTTCAGGTAAGCCTGACCAGTCCATGCCACGAGGGGCCCGGCCGCTTGCTGCCAGAGGAGCTTAATGGTCAGGACTTCTCTCAAGACATCGTGGAGGAGTTGGGCGGGCAGATTTGGAGGCAGTCCGGTGATGGAAAGTGCGTCACCACCCTGGCTTTTTCCTTGGTCCATGAAGAAGCCTGACGATTTCTGGCGGGCTAAGGGTATCATAGAAGCATTTAGAAGCAAAGGAGGGGAAAATGAAAGTATTGCTCGTAGATGATGAGATAGAGTTTGTGAACACGCTTTCCAACCGACTGGGGATGCGCGGCATCCAAACCGATGTGGTCCATGACGGGCAACAGGCCTTGGATTACGTGGCAAAACAAGAACCCGATGTCATCGTCCTCGACCTCAAGATGCCGGGCATATATGGGATGGAGGTACTGCGCCGACTGAGCAAAACCAATCCCGACATCCAGGTCGTGATCTTGACTGGACACGGTACGGAGCGCGATGAGGAAGAGGCCCAGAGGCTCAAGGCATTCGATTATCTCAGAAAGCCCGCAGACATTGATACTCTGGCCGACCGCATTCGGGGCGCGTACCGATACAAAATGGAAAAGACAATGGCCGCTGTCGCTTTTGCTGAAGCGGGTGAGTTCAATACGGCGAAGGAAATTGCCAAAGAAGGGGACTCACTTAAAACAACCGGACAAATGTTTAAGAATGAAGAAAAGGATGATGAATAGGCCCTCGCAAACCATTTGGGACCTTAAGGAAAATAGAGATGATGCCTCCCAAGCTGTTGCTGGTGGACGACGAGGAAGATTTTATTTCTGCATTGGCTGAGCGCCTGCGTATTCGAAACTATGATACCAGGATTGTTACCAGCGGAGAGGCCGCACTTTTGGAAATCCAAAAGGAACGTCCAGATATCGTTCTACTCGATTTGAAGATGCCCGGCATGGGTGGCATGGAGACCTTGATGAACATCAAGGCCAAGGATTCATCCATTGATGTCATTATGGTAACCGGATCGGTAAATAGTCAAGTTGGGGAAGAGGCATTAAAGGCTGGTGCCACTGCCCACATGGTCAAGCCGTTCGATATCGAGAACCTTATGGACAAGCTCCAGGACATCAGAAAAAAACGCGGTCTCGATTAAGCATGTTGCACACCAAAAAAGATTTGGTTATGGAGCCCGACAAGGGAGAGATGTTGCGCCAAAGGCAGTTGGCCTTTATTGGCAGGGTCATAGCTGGTTTCACCGACAAAATCCAGGACCATTTGGGCACCATTCGGGAGTCGGCTGGCTGGCTGGACGAGCTTTTGGGACAGGAAGGCCAAGGGGCAGAAGAGGATCGCAAAAAGTTTGTCGACATCGTATCGACCATTGAGAGCCAAGCCAAGATATTGGTCCAGAAAATTCAGCACCTTAATCGGTTTGCGCAACGCATGGGTGCTCCATTTACTACCTTTGATCCTGGGGAGATCGTAGACGAGGCAGTATTTTTCACAACCCGCTTTGCGCGTGTGCGGGATGTTTCCCTCAGACCCGAAGTCGCTGAAACATTGCCAAGTCTATACAGTGATCCTGTGCGCCTTCACTTTCTTGTTTTGATCCTGATTAAAAATATGTTGGAACGGGTGAGCAAAGGCGGTAAGGTCTTACTGCGTGCCGGGTCGGTAGAGAAAGGAGTGCTGATCGAGGTCGAAGGGCATGGTACTTTGGAGGTCATGGCCCCTGAGGAAAGGAACCCATACTGGTCCCTGGGGCAACAGGTCGTCGCCGATCTTGGAGGGCATATGCAAACAACGATGATCGCACCTGGTAAGAAACGGACATCCCTTTTTCTGCCTATAAATCAAGTGCCAAACGTCTCTCAGATATAGCCTTGCATAGGATAGCCATAATCCCTTTCTCAATGTTTTGGACCCCTTCCTGGCAAGTTGTAACACCTAAAAAAGAGCATAATCCCGGCTTACAGCCTTCAGGTAATTACCCTGCCCTGTCAAAGAGAAAAAGGGGGGTTATCTCTAAGCGGGTATTTGCGATGAAACGCACGCACATTTATGAAAGAATTGGTGAAAAGCATATCTTTGCCACCCGGGCAGCAACGGCAAAGTTATTATATTCATAGACGCGTATGGGCGCTGACGAAAGGCTTCACATTGATTCGTGTTTGCTCATTGCCCAGGTGGAGACAGGAAACAGATCGTGTCTGCAATTACTCTTTTTAGTGGCATTTATTGCCACGGGGAAGAAATTGCCCGAAAGGTGGCTGAGTCCCTTGGATATGAAATCGTGCAGGATCAGGACTTGATTTCTGAAGCCAGCAAACGGTTTCATATAGCCGAGGACAAATTTTTTAGGGCAATGGTTGGCAAGACATCGGTTTTCAACAATTTTACTCACGAGAGGCAGCGGTGCATAGCTTATCTGAAGTCTGTTGTGGCTGACTCCTTAAAAAGAGACAACCAGCTTTATCTGGGGTTTTTGGGCCACCTTATTCCCAAAGAGATTTCTCATGTCCTTAGAGTTTGCGTCATAGCCAGCATGAAATATCGGACAGAGCAGGCTGTGAAAGAAGGCGTTATGTCTGAAAAAGCGGCCGCCAAATCGATTTATGGAGAAGATGTGGGTCGCACAAGGTGGACCGCATATCTCTTCCAAAAAGACCCCTGGGACGCTTCCCTTTATGACATTCTCGTTCCCCTGGATGAAAAAACGGTGGATGATGTCTCCGTCCTTGTTTGTAACCATGTAAGAAAGGACGACACCATCCAGCCTAATGAGGCATCCCTCAAGGCTGTGGAAGATTTTTGCCTTGCCTCTCAGGTGGAGGTCGCGCTGGCAAAGGAAGGGCACGGCGTTTCGGTTTCATCAAAAGACGGGCGAGTCTTGCTGAGCATTAATAAGCATGTGATCATGCCCTCACGGCTCGAAGAAGAGCTGAAAAAAATCGTTAGCAAAATCCCTGGAGTGTCGAAAATTGAAATGAAACTCAGGCCAGGCTTCTACGAGACGGATATCTACCGACGCTATGATTTTAAAACCCCGTCTAAAATCCTCTTGGTTGATGACGAACGGCAGTTTGTGGAGACTCTCTCGGAAAGACTCATTATGAGGGAGATGGGTTCTGCCGCTGTCTACGATGGAGAACAGGCCTTGTCATTTGTCGAAGAAGAAAAGCCGAACGTGATCATTTTAGACCTGAAGATGCCGGGAATAGACGGTATTGAAGTGTTACGTCGCATTAAGAACGATGAACCCAACATCGAAGTCATTGTTTTGACCGGACATGGAACCAAGAAAGATGAAGAGATGTGCATGGAATTTGGTGCTTTCGCCTATCTCGAGAAGCCGGTGGATGTTGAAGTTTTGACCAAGACCTTGCATGCGGCCTATGCAAAAGTCGGGAACTAGAAGAAAGCGTAAGGCAAAAGGAGTGCAAGGAGCCTTTTTCATTTTGTGAGGCGGATTCTTCTATCATTTGGCACAGCAATATTTGGTTTATAATAGCGAGTTGCCTCAATGACGGCCTTTTGGACCAAAATACGACCGAAATTCTGGAAAGCCCCAATAGACCTATTAGACAAGGGCCAAAATGGCTCCTATTACCGCCGGATTTGGCAAGTCGTGGTCGTGGGCATCGCCACTGTATCTCTGCTGCCTTTGATTGCAATGACCTTGATGAATATAAATCAGTACCAAAACGCCCTAAAGGCCGAGATCATTTTTCCGGTAGCGCGTCTTGTCTCTAACACAAAACGCACCCTGGCCCATTTCTTGAATGAGCGAAAAGCGGCTTTGACCTTTATTGCCCAAGACCCTGCGCTTCATTGTTGTCTTTCTGATCAGCAACGTTTAAACCGCATCTTCAGGCGATTGAAAAGCAGTTATGGCGGATTTGCGGATTTGGGCGTTATTGATTCTCACGGGCTTCAAAGGGCCTATGTCGGTCCGTATGACCTTAAAGGAAAAAACTACCATGAGCAGGCCTGGTTCAGGGAGGTTATGATCAAAGGAGTCTATATCAGCGATGTATTCTTCGGCTTTCGCCAGATTCCCCATTTTGTCATAGCGGTCAAGTACGAACACGATGACGGCGATTTTTATATCCTCCGGGCAACCATTGATACGGATAGGTTTACTTCCCTGATCCGCTCTTTGGATGTCCGCCCCTTCAGCGATGCCTTCCTTATCAACGCTCAAGGCATCCTGCAAACACCGTCCCGCTTTCATGGGGGCATCCTGGAGAAAATCAACATTCCAGTCCCTCAAGGCTCAGTAAAAACAGAAGTCCAGGAAATCCGGGATCATTCGGGGGAGCCCATTATCATGGGCCATGCATATATTGAGGGGTCCCCTTTCATTTTTATGGTCATTAAGTACGAAAAGGAGCTCATGAAAAACGTAGGCAGACTTCGCAAGGATCTCATCGTTTTCTTGGGTATGAGTGTTGCACTTATTTTGCTTGTTGTTTTGGGTGCGGCTACGCACCTGGTGAATCGCATTTACGAGGCAGACTTGAAGCGCACAGCGGCCTTGCACCAGATTGAGCATACCAACAAAATGGCATCCATTGGACGGCTGGCCGCGGGCGTTGCCCACGAGATAAACAATCCACTAGCGATCATTAATGAAAAGGGCGGGCTGCTGAAAGACTTGTTATTGCTATCTGAAAATTTTCCTGAAAGGGACAAACTGGTGGGGCTCGTCGACTCTATTATCAGTTCCGTGGACCGCTGCAGTACCATCACCCATCGCCTCTTGGGCTTTGCAAGGCATATTGACGTTCGCTCTGAAACCATTGACTTGGGTCACCTTATTCAGGAAGTTTTAGGCTTCATCGGCAAAGAAGCAGAATACCGAAACATTGCAGTCAGCACGCATGTGCCCGACGATATACCGCTCATACAAAGTGATCGGGGAAGGTTGCAACAGATTTTTTTGAATGTTATCAATAATGCATTCGCAGCCGTGGATGACGGGGGAAAAATCGACATATTGTTGGAATACAAGGCTCCTGACAAAGTGCTTGTGACCGTAAGGGACAACGGACACGGGATCCCACCTGAGAACCTCGAAACCATTTTTGAACCGTTTTTCTCCACAAAGGGCGAACAAGGAACAGGACTTGGCCTATCCATCACATATGGCCTGGTTCAAAAGTTGGGCGGCCAAATTAGCGTCGAGAGTGAGGTAAACAAAGGAACAAGTTTTACGATCATCTTGCCTGTAAAATCTTAGGGGATCCTCTTGAAGGTATTGTTGATAGACGACGAAGAGGAATTCGTTACAACCCTCGCCGAGCGCTTTTCACTCAGAGGCATTGATACAGATTGGGTTACGAGTGGTAGCGATGCAATCAGGAGGGCCGATTTAACAAGATACGATGTCGTGGTCATCGATGTGAAGATGCCCCAAATGCCCGGTCTTGATGTCATGGAAAGTATTCACAAAAAGCACCCGAACGTGAAGTTCATATTCCTGACCGGTTACAGCTCCAAGGAATGTTACCGTGCGTGCAAAGAGGCCGGGGCCTGTGATTACCTCATTAAGCCCGTTAAGATTGAAACCTTGATTGAAAAGGTCTTGGAAGCGGCCCAAACATAGAAAGGGGGCGAGCGTGGCAGAAACATATTGGGGAGAGTCGGCAAAAGAAGGGTTGGCTTTCTTCGGTAAGATGTCAGCCTGCATTTCCCACGACATCAAGAATTACCTTGCCATCATCAACGAGAAAGCCGGGCTGGTGGGCGACTTGCTTTTCGTGGCGGAGCAGGGGCGTCCTTTGGATACGGAAAAGGTTAAAAAGCTGGTTCAGGACATTTCTCAACAAATTAAGCGTGCGGATCACGTCGTAAGAAGCTTGAACCGCTTAGCTCACAGCGTGGACAAGTCACGTTGTGTCGTAGATCTCAATGAAACAGTGGGATTGATTGTATCCATTTCCCAGCGTTTGGCAGCCTCAAAAGGCGTGCGTCTGGAGATGAGGTTGCCTACAAGTGCCGTGCAAGTAGAAAGTAATCCCTTTTCTTTGATGTACATTCTATTCCTTTACCTTGATAAGGCCATGAGCGCGCCAAATGACGGACAGGTAAAAGTGATTCTCAAAGATATGGGGGATGAGGGGCAGGTCACAATTTCCGGTTCTTTCGAAGCCTTGGTTCATTCGTCGGAAGCTGTGCCAGCACCTATTCCTGGCTTGCAGGAAAAACTTGGCGTCACGGTCAAGCTTGAAGGCAACTTTGGCGAAGCTGTCATTCGTGTGCCAAAGGCTTTCAAGCTGAAAGATATCCAGTCATAGTTTTTCGAATGGCAAGGCAAAAATGGGCTTGTGAAGAAACTTAGCCCATAGCAAACGGCAAGGGAAGCAAATAGGGGATCTACCATTATGATTCAATTTGCCCTTTACAGTCCCTGAAAGGAGGTATGAAAATGAAGCAAAGGATTTTAATCGTGGACGATGAACAAGAATTTGCGGAATCTCTATCCGAGCGCTTGACCATTCGCGGCTATGAGGTGGCCACTTCTTTGAACGGTCAAGACGCTCTTGAGAAGGTGAAGGGTTACAACTTCGATGTAGTCATACTAGATGTGCTCATGCCCGGTATGGATGGTGTCGAGGTCCTTCGTGAGATCAAAAAGATAAAGCCGCTTACGGAAGTGATCATGTTGACTGGAAACGCAAGCGTCGAATCAGCTGTTGAAGGAATGAAACTAGGCGCCTACGATTATCTCATGAAACCCTGTGACACTGAAGAATTGCTCTCCAAAGTAAACAAGGCCTACGAGAGAAAAGCCGAACAGGAAGAGCGTATCCGTGCGGCCAAAGTGGCCGACATCATGTCGTCGCCCAGGTCTGTGTTGAAAGAGTAGCCATCGGGCTCCCGGCTCATCGTAAAATCGCCATCGGTCGCAGTATCTGGCTATGTATCGGGTGGACCAGCATCGCTAAGTGTGACCCAACCTCGGGATGTTGCACAGGGCTAGCAGAGAGGTTTGTTTTGCTAAAGCTTTCCTGAGGTGCAAAGTTACGAGCCTGTTAAACCATGACAAGTTGCTGGTGGAGAGCCTTGATAAGTGGAAGGGCGTTTATATGAAATCACTGCTGTCCAAAATAACATGAAATTTTGGTTTGAGCTTCATGATTTCAGTCAGTTGTTTTGCATAGATGGCATTTCCCAGATTTAGGTTGTTTTTGTGCAGTTCGGATTTGTGTTTAACAGCCAGTGGGTGGGGCTCTATATTTTACATCCTGGACCCTGAAGGCCCAATGTTTCATATTCGTCTTTTAAAAATCTCACACAGTATCGGCAAAAATAGATTGGTTTTTCATCAATATGGCTCAGGACAGGGAAGCTGCTCATAATGCATCGATCTTCCTTGCAGTGCGGAAGGCGAAAGGTGTGAGCCATTTCATGGACAGCAATTTTTGCAGCCCTTTCAAAAAGGCGTTTTAAGGAAACAGGCTCCTGGTCTTTGCCTCTTGCGGCCCGGTACGTGGAGATCACGGTTGCATCGCCCCCCAACTCCGCCTCCCCAAACACATAGGTCAGAATAGGTATAAATAGATCCACTTCTGTCACACCGATAATCTTGATCACATGATCTGGTTTTAACGTTTCCAGGAATTTCAGGATGGGGTAACAATTATATTGGCAGCGATGAGCATTGTACGCCTCATCGGGGATGGGCTGTTCTAGGAAAACCTCTGTTCGGATTTGAAAAAATGCCTGAAGGTTTGCGGCAATGACTTCGAGTACATCCGCTTTAACACGACCAAGGGGTTGGACAGCTATGATCTTCTTTTTGGATCTCATCTCGGCTTTGAAAGGGCAGAACCATACAGCGTCGCATCCAGATTACCATTCTTTTAACAGGCTGTTACTCAACCTTTAAGGAGCCGTCAGAAGACATCTGTATTGAAAAAATTTGGGCAACAGCCAGTTAAGAGGCTGGCTGTTTGAGCTCGTATTTCTTGATCTTCTTATAAAGTGTGGTGCGGTTGATGCCCAGGAGGCTGGCTGTGCGGGCAATATTCCACCCGCATACCCTGAGCATTTCTGATATGTGTTTTTTTTCCACCTCTTCCAGAGAGTTCGCCACAGATTTCCTGGGAATACTCACATCTTGAAAAGGGAGGTCCGCAGGGGTAATTTTCCGTTTTTTACCAATCACGACTGCACGCTCGATCACATTTTCAAGTTCCCTGACGTTGCCGGGCCAGTCGTATCTGGTCAGGATATCTAGAGCATCTTTGCTGATTGCAGTGACTTTCTTGTTCAATTCCTGGCTGTAATGCATCAAGAAGTGGTGGGCCAGAAGCTCTATGTCCTCCTTCCTTTCCCTTAAAGGGGGCACGGCGATTGTGATTACATTGATCCTATAGTAAAAGTCCTGCCGAAAGCCGTGCTTCTGAATGGCCACCTCAAGATCACGATGGGTCGCCGAGACAAGCCGAAAATCGGCGGACACGGGCTTTGGATTGCCCAGTCGGTGGAACCGCTTCTCTTCGAGCACCCTCAAGAGATCCACCTGCATCTTCGGGCTGATTTCACCCACCTCATCCAGGAATAGTGTGCCCCCATTGGCCATCTCAAGGCGACCCTTTTGCATATGGTGGGCCCCTGTGAAGGCTCCCTTCTCGTGACCAAAGAGGGTGCTTTCGAGCAAGGTTTCTGTAAAGGCGCCACAGTTCACGGCTACAAAAGGGGCATAGCGGCGCGGGCTTAAGGCGTGGATCGCCTTTGCAACCAGTTCCTTTCCCGTGCCGGTCTCTCCAACGATAAGGACCGGCGTATCACTTGAGGCCACATCCTCAACAAGTTGAAACACCTTTTGCATTGCTCGTGACTGTCCGATAAGATCTTGAAACCGTGAGGACCCTTCATAAGATTCTCTCAGCCATCTGTTTTGATCCACAAGTCTCTTGGTCTGGGCAAGCTTCTCGATTAGGAGCTCAAGGTCCTCTGGATCAAAGGGTTTCATGAGATAATCGCTGGCACCGGCTTTCATGGCCTCAATGGCCGACTCGATGGAGCCGTGGGCTGTAATCATAACCACGATCACATCCGGTTGATCCTCTTTCACCCGCTTCAGGAGTTCAATGCCGTCCATGCCGGGCATTTTAATATCCACAAAAAGGAGATCGTAGCCCTCCCTATCAAGCTTTTCCAGGGCCTCTCGAGCATCTTCCGCCGTCTCCACGCCATAGCCAAATTTTTCAAGCCAGCCCTTCAAGGATTCTCGGACAATGAGCTCGTCGTCCACCACCATGATGTTTAATTCTGATATCATCCCATCCTCACCTACGAATGATTTTAATGCACGATTTTTGATTTAATACGTGGATTCGGGTTCATATGCCGGGAGCCTGATGGTAAAACAGGCTCCCATTCCGACTTCACTCTTGACCGTAATCTCCCCCTGATGATCCCGTATGATTCCATAAACGACCGATAACCCCAGCCCGACCCCTTTGGCTTCCCCTTTGGTGGAGAAAAAAGGCTCAAAGATATAGGGAAGATTCTTCTGTGAGATCCCGGGCCCGGTGTCTTCGATTTCAACCACGACCTCCTGTTTGTCAGCGTCATCGCGGCGTGTGGAAATGGTCAGGTCTCCGCCGTCAGGCATTGCCTCAATAGCATTGAAGACAATATTCATGATCGACTGCTCGAGCTGCGCGAAATTTCCCATCACCCTGGGAAGTGCCTTATCCAGTTTAAATTGGACCACAATATTTTGAAGCTTGGCCTTGTGACCAATAATGCTGAACACCCGACGAATGACCTCATTCATATCCACCTCCTCGACTTCCAGCCTGATCTGCCGGGAAAAGGAAAGGAGGTTGGAAACAATCTTGCTCGTGCGGATGGTTTCTGAAACCACCAGCCTGAGGTGCTGTTTTGTGGTCTCCAAGGACTTTTCATCTGTTGCCCCTTCTTCCAAGTTGCGCAGGACCAATTTGCTCAGGCTAATAATTCCTGACAGAGGATTGTTGATTTCATGAACGACGCTTGACATGAGTTTTCCGAGAGAGATCATCTTGTCTTCCTGAACCAGCCGGGCATAATCCTCTTTGAGTTCCTTGGCCTGCCTAGCGACGCGTTTTTCTAGTTCGTCTGATATGTCACGGCCGATTTCAATAACCTGTGCCACATTGCCATTTTCGTCTTTTAATGGATAATGAATCAGCTCATAGTATCGGACCTCTCCGTCCGACTTATAGTGTTTGTGAGTCGCTTGAGAATAGTTGCCGGTCCTGAGAACATCCTGCATGGGGCAGGGGTGATCCTTGGAATCACACGGAGTTTGAGATTGATGAGATATTTGATAGCAGTATTTGCCAATCACCTCTTCTTTTGGAAGCCCTACGGCCTTTAGTACTGCATCATTGGCATCCACAATCTTGAACTTCGTATCGATCACAAGAATTTCCTCCTGGATACTGTTGATGACACGCTCCAAAAATGTCTTGGTTTGTCTCAAGGATCTCCGGGTGTCGATCAGTTCTTTTTGGACGTTGAAAATATCGTAAAGGAGATTAGAGGTAATTGCATCGAGGACCGGAATCATAGAACCCTTTTGCACCAATAAACGGATCAAAGCTTCCCTGACGCCAGCCAGATCCAGGATAAAGTCAAGGTCTCTTCGCTCACTAATCACCTCCAGATCGGTCGTGGCCTCAATGCCCAGCTCGCGGGCGTACTGATACCCGGGAGAATTGGGATCTGGATCGGCTACGATGACGACCGAAGCGTTCACTTTGGGGGGTCTCTGGCGATGGGACATCTCAAGGATTGTCTTACAGCGTTTTCCCCCGCCCACAATGCCAATCTTGAGCTTCTTGTTTTTTGTGTTACTCGATGTCATGGGTGCTACATATCCTGTCCAGTGTTTAAAACTGCAACGTCTAATTCTGCAACACAAATAACCGTAACAGGGCAGATCGTCAAGAAAAATTGAAGGCTCGTTCAGCAATTACAACACTGAGTGCAACAGTTTCGAAGTCTCATGTAATTGTAAACAGGCTGTTGTCCAAACAGCTACCCACTAAACCGATAGGGAAACAGCAAGAGCCCAGTGACATCTGGATCGGAGCGATTAGAGCAATAGCCTGTAAAGAAGTGATAAGTCTAAGACTGGAACGGGGTGGTTTCTAAACAAAGGGATTATCCATGAAGATCACAGCGGAGACATCGCTTGGCCTCGTTTTTGGCCATTTCTTCGGTGAATCCGAGTTCAGCTTTCTCAAATGTGATTTTCCGTTTTGTTACAGCCAACATAGGCATGTCCGGACGCTTCAGGGCCTCTTTTTCTTCTTCTGGAACCTCTATCTCTTCGATCTTCATCCGTTTGATCGGATGATAGATTTTTTCTTCCAGCGATTCTCCCCGCAAATACCGATGTATGGCCCTGGCGGCCTTTTTGCCCGCCGCAATTGCCTCGATCACGCTGGCAGGACCGCTTACGCAATCTCCCCCGGCAAAAATGTCTGGCAACCTTGTCTGCATGGTATTCACATCGACTTGAAAGGTACTTCGAGGGGTGACCCCAATTTCATGGGCTTCTATAATCGGCCCCAGGTCCACACTCTGGCCAATGGACAGAATAATGGTGTCGGCCTCCAGGTCAAACTCTGTACCCTTGAGCGGTACTGCCCGCCGCCTGCCGCTTTCATCCTGCTTTCCCAATTCGGCCTTCATGCATTCTAAATGGGTGACCTTGCCGTCTCGGCCCTTTATGCGCTTGGGAATCGTCAGAAAGTGAATCTTCACCCCTTCTTCTTGGGCGACTTGAATTTCTTCCTCGCCAGCCGGCATTTCATCTTTTGAACGGCGATACACAATGCTTACCTCAGGGACCCCAAGGCGTATACAAGTCCGGGCCGCGTCCATAGAAGAATGGCCACCTCCTATAACCACGACCCGCTGTCCAAGGTTGACCTCCTCGGACAGATTCACCTTTTTCAGGAAGTGAATGCAGTCTATCACGCCATCAAAGTCGGACTCCCCTTCAATGTTCAATCGAAATCCCTTATGCGCTCCAATGCCGAGGAAAAAGGCGGCAAATCCTTGCTTTCTCAGGTCATCCAGAGTGACATCTTTCCCAATAGGGGTGTTCGTCTTGATCTCAACACCGAGGGCCTTGATTGATTCGACTTCAGTTTCAACGATGTGCTTTGGCAGGCGATATTCAGGAATCCCCAAACGCAACAGCCCCCCTGGCACAGGCGCTGCCTCAAAAATCGTCACTGGATACCCCTCTCGTGCAAGGTAGTAAGCTGCGGTGAGTCCTGCTGGCCCTGAGCCGATGATTGCCACCTTTTCATTCCTAACGGGGGCCAACTTCTTTTTCTCATACCCCCCCGTTCTTATTGCATGTTCTGCGGCAAAGCCCTTCAAATTCTTGATAGAGATGGGCTTGTCCACCTCGCCCCTGCGGCACGCATTTTCACAAGGGTGGATGCAAATCAGGCCACAAACCCATGGGAAGGGATTATCTTCGCGGATGAGTTCAACAGCTTCCTCGTATCGGCCATGGCCAATGAGGGCTACATAACTCGGAATATCGATTCCCGCCGGGCAAGCCATCTGACACGGGGCCGGGACAAGACCCGTACACGCCAAGGCTGGACATTGGCGATCCCGGATGTGGGCTTCATATTCTTCCCGAAAATATCTGAGTGTGGACATCACAGGGTTCGGTGCGGTTTTACCCAGGCCACACAGGGAAAAATCTCTTAATGTTGCAGAAAGTTCTTCTAATAGCTCCAGGTCTTCCTCCCGGCCATTCCCTTCACAAATGTCAGTCAATATTTGGAGCAGCCGTTTGAGACCCTCCCGACATGGAACGCATTGGCCGCAAGACTCTTCCACAAGGAACTCCATGAAGTATCGAGCCAAATTGACCATGCAGGTGTCTTGGTCCATCACAATCATGCCGCCAGACCCCATAATGGAACCCAGCTTTGTTAACTGCTCGTAGTCAACGGGTGTGTCGATAAGTTCTTCCGGGATACACCCACCAGACGGCCCCCCTGTCTGCACAGCCTTAAATCTTCGACCGTCCATGGTCCCGTTTCCGATTTCGAAAATGATCTCTCGGAGAGCAGTTCCCATAGGGACTTCCACAAGACCACTGTTACGGACCTTTCCAACCAGAGAGAAGACCTTCGTTCCTTTGCTATGTTCCGTTCCCAGGCCCGCATACCAGTCCGCGCCCTTGGCTATGATGACCGGCACATTGGCCCATGTTTCCACATTGTTCAAGTTGGAAGGACTGTCCCGAAACCCCTTTTCTACAGTATGGACATATTTGGCACGCGGCCTTCCGACTTTGCCTTCCAGCGAAGACATAAGAGCTGTGGATTCTCCACAGACAAAGGCCCCGGCCCCTGTACTGATCTTTATGGAGAAACTGAATCCCGAGCCCATGATGTCAGGCCCCAAGAGTCCATAAGCCTCAGCCGTTTTGATAGCGCCGATCAGCCTTTTGACGGCAAGAGGATATTCATTCCTAACATATATGTACCCTTCGCTGGAGCCGATGGCGTACGCCCCAATAATCATCCCCTCGATAACGCTGAAAGGGTCACCTTCAAGGATGCTCCTGTCCATGTAAGCCCCGGGGTCGCCCTCGTCGGCATTGCAGATTACGTATTTTTGTTCCCCGTGGGCCTTTCGGCAAGTTTCCCACTTGATCCCCGTGGGGAACCCGCCGCCGCCGCGACCGCGCAGGCCAGATGCCTTAATTATTTCTATGATTTCACTTGGTTCTATCTCTGAAAGGCACCTGTGTAGGGCAAAAAAACCGCCTCTTCCTATGTACTCTTCAATATTGTCAGGATCCAGGTAGCCGCAATTTCTAAGGGCCACTTTCAGCTGTTTGCCATAAAAGGGAATGTCTTCCAGGATCGGAATGTTCTTGACAAGGACGCTTTCAGAAACAGGGTTTGGCGTATCTTCTTCCAGAATAGAACGAGGGTCCTTGAATTGACCCAGCGCCCATTTCCCCTTGAGATCCCCCTTGAGTCGGGCATTGATCAGTTCGATGATCTTTTCTTCAGTGATATGTTTATAGACGATTCGAGGGGAGCCGGGCTCTAAAATTTCAACCAGCGGTTCTTCCTGGCAAAACCCCAGGCAGCCTGTCTGGGCCAAGCGGAGCCCGTTGCTGCCAGGCGGCCATTCCTCTTGAGCTCTTTGGAGGGCCTTTTTGGCCCCGGCTGAGATCCCACAGGAAGCCATCCCAAAGTTCACTTTTATCCCCTCAGGATGGTATAAGGCAGGTACTGTTTTATTCTTGATATCCTCCAAGTCTTGGAGAGATCTGATTTTCATGGCATTCATCTTAGGTGTTTCAACAAAGCAACAATCAGGTTTACGTGGGAAGCAACGGGCTGGTTAACCGTCTACTGACATTACTGATATTTCTCCAATATCTTGTCTACCTGATCCTGTTCCACATTGCTGTAAACGTCGTCGTCTATTTTGATCACAGGCCCCAAGCTGCAACAGCCAATGCATCTTACGGTCTCAAAAGTATATTTCATGTCTTTGGTGTTCTCACCTTCTTTTATGGAAAGGGACTTCTCCAGTTTTCCTTTAATCCTCATAGCCCCCCGGACATGACATGCTGTACCCACGCACTGACTAATAATGTGTCTGCCCCTGGGTTCAAGATGAAAGGCCTTATAAAAAGTGGCAACGCTGTACACCTTGCTAAGGGGGATATCCAGCTTTTCAGCCACGTACTGCAAAGCTCCCTGCGGCACATAGTTATACTCGGCGTTCACTTCCTGGAGGACCATAACCAAGGCTTCCGGATTGTTGTCAAACTTTTCCTCAATGAGCGTGTCCAGCTTCATCAAATCAACATCATTCGCCTGTTCCATTTGTGCTTTGTGACTCCTCTTTTCCTTTTCGTTGTGCTTCGATCTTTTCATCGGCGCTCTGTTCAAAATAGGGCCTGTATTGAACCGGACAATTATCAACGCAAGTCCCGCATCCCGTGCAGATCGATTCATCTACATATCTGGCCTTCTTCTTGACTTTTACCTTGAAATTTCCGGGTTCACCCGTAATCCCGTGAATCTCAGAATGAGAAAGTATCTCGATGTTGGGGTGTTTGGCCACCTCGATCAATTTGGGTGATATCATACACGTGGAGCAGTCATTGGTAGGGAAGGTCTTGTCGAGTTGGGCCATGTTGCCGCCAATACTGGGATTCTTTTCCACCAGATAAACCTTGAACCCGGAATTGGCCACATCAAGAGCCGCTTGCATGCCGGCGATCCCGCCGCCTACGATCACCACGGCCCCGACCTTTCCATTCGGCTTGGTGGTTCCTTCTATTTGTGTCGTATTTGTTGTTTCCACTGTCTATCCCCAGAGCCTTGGAAGGAGGTTTTGCTTGCTCAAAAATGTCAAGGGATCCACAAAATGGCGTGCTAGCCAGCTTTCCACTTCTCGTTCTTTCATGGCAAGGCCGATGAGTTCGGTAAAATAGATAATCGGCAGATCAACCGTCATCCCCATTTGTTTGCCAATTTTATCCTGGTAGATATCCAGATTGGCTTGGCACATCTGGCAGGAGACCACGATGCAATTGGCCCCTACATCCAGGGCTCGCTCGTAAAGTTTTCCCACCATCTTAAAGACCATGTCAGGCCGGTCAACCACATGGCTGGCGCCACAACAGTCGGTCTTATAAGCCCAGTCTATGGGCTCCGCCCCCAGCCGTTTGAGAATCTTGTCCATGCTTACGGGATTTTCGTAATTTTCAACATCCGTGATCTTGGGAGGTCGGCTCGACATACACCCGTAATAGCAGACGGCCTTTATACCCTTTATGGGGTTGGTCACCTTTGATTCAATCAGGTCCAGGACCTTGTCCTGGGCCATGAAGTCGGCCAGGTCCCAGATCTTCGTCTTCCCCTCTATGGTGTACCTGTAGCGTCCGGTTTCCTCGTTCAAAAGGGCCTTTTCGGCTACCTTGAGGCGGTTGAAACACATTGGGCAAGGGACCACCAAATCGTTGCCCGCTTTTTCGGCGATCACCAAGTTTCGAGCCGGCAGTTCGATGGAGGCGCGATGGTTCAGACTGTGGGCGGCCGTAGCCCCACAGCAGTTCCAGTCTTCAAGCTCGGCGAGCTCCATCTCAAGTCGCCTGCATACCCCTTCAATCGACTCTTGATAATCCCTTGCCGAAGCCTCTAGAGAACAACCTGGATAATAGCTGACTTTCATGCAAAGAACCTGTAATTGTAGATTATTCCGGGTTTTCTTTACTCCCAGAACGATTATAAAGCCCTTATCGCAAAATCTCTTTAATCTCTTTCTTGCCCTTGATCCCTTTAGGTAGAAGGGGCAGTCGGCCTTTTTTGAACATGTTCAAGCCGAGGCTAATATCCTCTTTAATCGTGCCATCGACAAGCTTTTTATAGAATTCCCCGCTTTTGAAAAGATATGACTGCATTAACCGTCCTTCAAACATCCGGCCTCGCCTCTTGATATCTTCAAGGAAGGCCTTGTGAAAAGCATATGTCTTAGGCTGTGGGCATTGAACACCTGCTTTTACAGCCATCTCTTTTAAGGCATCCATAGTGGCTGCAATGTCCACCTCGTTAGGACACCGCGTGGTACACGTCTCGCAGGCAGAACAAACCCATATGGTGCTGCACCTTAAAACCCGTTCTTTTTGACCCAAAATCACCAGACGAATCACCTGGTCCGGATAAATATCCATGGCAAAGGTGACAGGACACCCGTTTGTGCATTTCCTACACTGAAAACAGGCGTCCAGGTTGAGCTTCGTCAGCGTTTCAACGGTCCTGGAAAAACCGGGGTCGACTTTAATGGGCTCTTGGGCTGGCATGTTCGCGAAACATCTCTAAAAGCTTGGCCATCGGTTAGATACAGGATCTCTTGATATTGGCCACATGTTCTGGGTTGATGGGAATTTTTTGCCGTAAATTTAGCCTTCTAAATATAACACAACATTTTGTCAAGGAATTTATTCAGTTAAGCTTGTACCTACCGAATCGCCTGCGTGACGGGGAAGGAAATAGATAACCGGAAGCCCGAGTAGGGCCAAAACTGCGCCCCAGGCAAAAGCCGCCCGAAGGCCCAGTAGATCTCCTATCCAGCCCACAAGTATGGTTACACCTGATACCACCAAAAAATTAATGCCCATATAAATCCCGTTGGCGGTTGCCCGCATCCCGTGGGCATGATCCTGCACAATGGCGAGCATGACCGGCCCTGTAGCAAATACGTTGCATCCGAGCAGCAGCAGAACAGGAAAGACCGCCCAGACCGGGGCCATCACGAACATGAGCATGAGGATAGGGGAGGCGGTCATGGCCGCAAAAAGCACAAACCGGCGTCCCAGCCGATCACTCAAGGTGCCGGAAACCATGGTGCCTATCACCCCGGCAAACTCAAGCAGGGCCAGGGCCATGCCTCCAAACCACAGGCTTCGGCCTTCAGCTACGATAAAGGTCGGCAAGAAGGCGCTGAGGGAGGCGACCATCAAGGCGCGGGCCACCACCAGGCAGGTCAGAGGAATCAGTATGTGTTGCATGGCCCGCCAGGTCTTGACTATAGAGCTGTGATGTCTTCTTTCGCAATGGATCGTGGCATGCCGGAGTCGCCAGTACAGCAAGCTCGAGGCAACCAGCCCAACGATCATTACGGGGTACCCCCCTGCAAACCCCCAGAGCGAGACGACGGCCACGGCTACCAGCGGGCCAACCGTTCTGGCGAATTCACCGGCCGCCATAAAGAAGCTCATCCCTTTTCCGACCTGAGAGCCGGAAACCCGTGCAATCATCACAGGCCCTGGTACGTGAAATACAGCAGCGCTTAACCCGGCTATAAAAAGCAACACGCACACCACCCCATAGCTGGGTGCAAGGCCGATGAGGCTCATGCATACGGCTGTCACCGCTGGCGCAGCAATCACCATATATCGCATATCGAGGCGATCTGCTATTATGCCAATGACCGGGTTAAATATCGAGGGAATACGCAAGAATACAGTGAAAGAGCCTGCTAAGGTTAGTGAAAGGCTGAGCTTCTTGATGAGAAGGGGGAGCCACGGGGCGAGAAAGCTGGTAAACACATCGTGGATAAAGTGGCCACTGGCAATGGTCAGCACCTGTCCCGTCTGGAACTTGGCCGAAAACCTGTTCTCAGCGCCTCGTGATGCAGACATGGTATTGGGGTTAGGGGCTAATAATATCAGGCAAGAAAAACAAGAAGGGTTAAAAAAATAATACAACAAAGGGTTCGGGGAAACACTCCAGAGCTTATTTTGTCCAAAAAGCTCTTATATTGTGAATATTGTGAACCCGCACCCTTTCGATCATTTTGTCCATCTCCCTGGGGGAAAGGATGCCCCGTTCTATAAAGTACTCTCCTATGGGGCGTTGAAGCCTGCGTTGTTTGCCTATTAGGGCCATCAGCTGAAAAGGGGTGATATATCCCTTGCGCAAGGCATATTCGCCGAATTTTTCCTTATAACTTCGCTGTAGCAGAATTCTTTGTACGTCATACGACGACAAAAACCCCCACTGCCGAGCTATCTGACCAATGAGTGGACGTTGCTTTCTCTGCCAGATGATTGCCTCAATAAGGGTTTTCCATGAAATAAAGCCAGAGTAATATAAGAATTGGCCGATCATCAGTTTCCGCTTTGGAAGATAGCCCTTGAAAAAATGATCAGTAAACCCTTTCTCCCTTTTTTCCCTTGCATTTGTTCCTCTGTTTTTTCTTTGAATACCTATTTCATCACTTAGAACAATTTTTCTGTCGCCTTTTATGACCGGGCTCAGAACCTGATAGGCCTGGATGACCTCTTTGAAGCGTCTATTCATTTCCGCTTCACTTTCTCCGAGTACGGTTGCCCTGTCCGGGTGGGTCTCAAAGGCTTTTCGCCTATAAGCAGATTTAAGTCCCGATGGTTCAAGAGCTCTCAAAAAATCAATTGAAATCTGGACTTCAGGGCCAAATAGTACCTGACAGGCATTGAAAACGTTGGTTATATTCATGACAGGTAACATACCCCGTCTTTCTTATATTCTTTAACATATTCCATTTCTTATCAAAATCGTGCCAGGGTAATCTCTGCCAAAGAGGCCACATAATTATTGTTTGCAAAAAAAGCCGTCAGGGGAGATCTTTTTTGGAGTCAGGTCAAATCTCATCCTGCTTGTTGGTGGCAAATGGCGTCGATCTTATGAACTAGGCACACGTCAATGTGGCATACAAGCGACCAGCCGATTTGTAAATGGGTCAGACCGTACGCAAAATATGGTGCCGTTGTGGGGCCTGTCAGGTCATATCAGTGACCTGATCTCAAAAAAAGATCTCCCCTGACGGCTCTCAAAAAGTTGGCTGCTCAGCTATTTGGGCAACAGCCTGTCTACATGTAAACTATTTGCTCTCATTAGTAACACAAGGACATCTTTCTTGATGCTTGTCCTTTAATTTTTTGACGCCCGCCCTTTTTAAATCAACCTTTGGAAACATATCTTTAACCTTGTTCTTGATTGAAACTTAATCAATATATTGTATGTTTGTCAAGAAGAAAAACTATATATTGCATCGTAAATCAAAATGTTAGCCCATCTGCATACCTTCGTCTTTTCGTTTTTTTGTCTTTCCGGGTTCTTTATGCCTGGTTTCCTGCATGCGCTATTTTCCCTTATTGAAAGTTAGTTTTGTGCTGTATTCAACTGTGTGGTACAATTTTTGCTCGTTTAATTAAAGATAATTAAAGATTAGTTCCATCCAAGGGGTGTTTTTGACCAGATACTGGAATGATGCGTTCATGGCTGGACAAACCATTTCTCACGCCTTTTGGGTATGAAGGTCGACGCTTCTCTAATGAATAGGGTGGAAAAAGGTGTAACCGATGGAACAGCATCATGTTATTAACGTAGCCATCGTGGGGGGTGGCCCTAGCTGCAAGGCCATCATGGATATGATTTTTGCTGAAAAGCTCAGCCAGCTTCATATGAAGCTCATAGGGGTCGCAGATACCAATCCCCAGGCTGTGGGTTATTGTTACGCCCGGGAGAAGGGGATTTATACAACACAAGACTACCGGGACCTTTACAAACTTAAAGATCTCCATATGATCGTCGAACTAACAGGTCGCAATGAGGTCGCCAATGATATCTATCGAACCAGACCCGACCACGTTAGTGTAATGGACCACGTGGCCGCCCGTTTATTCTGGGACATCTTTCAAATTGAAGAAGAAACGATTGCCAGGCGCCAGCGTGCTGACAAGGCGCTTCGTGAAAGTGAGGCGAAGTATCGTTCCCTTTTTGAGAGTTCTATAGATGCGGTCTGTATATGCTCCAAGGATGGGTATTTTATTGATATCAATTCGGCTGCGGTCGAACTCTTTGGATACGCGAAAAAAGAAGAGTTGCCGACTAAAATAGATTCACTCTACGCAAATCCTTCTGACAGCCTAGAATTCATGTCGAGAATTCAAAGACAGGGCTTCCTAAAAGATTATCCAGTTGATCTAAGGAAAAAGGACGGCACGATATTACATACGCTCATTACCGCTACGCTGAGAAGGGATAAAGATGACAGAGTTATTGGATACCAGGGCATCATCAGAGACGTCACCGCAAAAAAGCGCAACGAGGAAAAACTGAAACGAAGCCTGGAGAATCTGCGAAGAGCCATGGGAGCGACGATCCAGGCCATGGCATTGACAGTGGAGACGAGAGACCCCTATACAGCCGGGCACCAACGACGCGTGGCCAATCTTGCCCGTGCCATAGCAAAAGAGATGGGCCTTTCACAGGACCAGATTGATGGCATCCGCATGGCAGGGATTATTCATGATTTAGGCAAGATATCCGTCCCTGCAGAGATCCTTAGTAAGCCGACCCAGTTAACCGAGATCGAATACAGCCTGATAAAGACTCATCCCCAGGTCGGTTATGACATATTGAAGATGATAGACTTTCCATGGCCGGTTGCCGAAATCGTGCTTCAACATCACGAAAGGATCGGTGGTTCTGGATATCCTCAGGGACTTTACGGTGACGAGGTTCTCCTGGAAGCAAAGATCCTGGCTGTGGCGGATGTTGTGGAGGCGATGGCCTCTCATCGACCTTACCGACCGGCTCACGGTATAGATAAGGCCTTGGAGGAAATTTCAAAAAACAGGGGTATCCTTTATGATCCTGAGGTGGTGGATGCCTGCTTGAAGCTCTTTACTGAGAAAGGCTTTAAGTTCGAACAATGAAGGAAGAGAATAAGAAGTATATACCGGTTTATTGAGAATAATCGACCCTCTCTCTAAGTTCCTTGCCACACCTGAAAAAGGGAAGCTTTTTCGGTTTCACCCAGATAGCTTCCCCGGTCTTTGGGTTTCTGCCAGTATATGACCTGTATTGCTTTACATGGAAGGAGCATAATCCACGTATCTCCACCCTCTCACCCCGTGCAAGGGCATCAGCTATTTGACCAAAGAAGCATTTGACTACCTGCTCGGCCTTGACTCGTCTGAGACCGGTTTTCTTCCTTAAAGTTTCTACCAGTTCTGCCTTATTCATTATCTCTTGCTCCTCACCTGAAAGGTTTAAGTGGAAACAAATCAGGCTTCCACATTGACCTAGGGCATCGTAAAGGTTTTACACGAAGACCCCTCTTGTTCCCCCGTCGTGTATCATATGAGCTTATAATTGCTCTACACCGGCTTTCAAGTGTTGCAGGACTTTGTTGAAAACTTTTTCGAGCCTCACGGTTTGATCAAAGATCACTCTTGCGTATTCCTTCAACTGGTCTTCTGGGCAGTCTTTGGTGTATGCAAGCCTTGAAAATCCCCCGATGGCGGTGAGGGGATTTCTCAATTCATGCATCAACTGAAGAGACACTTGATTTGCAAAATCAAGTACTTGCTTGCGTTTCTGAGCCTGATACAGCCGTCTCTTTTCTATAAGACGGGCCACACACATGCTGATGTCTAAGCGTTTGAACGCCTTTTTTAAAAAATCATAGGCTCCGACCTTGATGGCTTGAACAGCTTTGTCATAGTCTCCGTATCCCGTGATAAATACAATGTCAGATTCGGGGTACCTTTCCTTAAAGCGTTTGGAAAATTCAAGCCCATTCATGTTAGGTAATCCAATATCAATAAAGGCAAAATCGTACTCGCTACCATTCATGGATTCAAGGGCCTGTAAAGGATCCAGGAATATTTCATAGGTCACCCCCGATTCCTCCAGGACCGACGCAATAAACTCACATACCGCTTTGTCATCATCCAGGATAAGGCTTCTCATTACAGACTTCTTAATGCTGAGACAGGCCTATTTCCCTCATGTCTGGGGAACACCTGATCTCCTTTTCTTAGATTCCAAACAAGGCCCGGGATATTCGTTTCCAGGCAGCCTAAAATGGTTTTGGGACTAGGTTTTATCGTACTTCCCATGCAAGCCTGGTGCCAAAGCTTGGGCGTTACATAATATTTTGCAATGTCATAGCATCCTTACCTGGGTCTACAATGTCAAGAGATTGACGACAAGATGTGGCAAAACATGACACCATCACAGGGCAAATTTTGCCCTTCAAATATCTCCTCCAACATACTTTGTTGGATCTGGGACACCGGCTTCTGCAAACCCCTTTTTTCTCAGAAGGCAACTGTCACACTGCCCACAGGCCCTACCTTCTGGTGAAGGGTCATAGCAACTATGGGTCATGCTAAAATCAACACCGAGTGCGGTGCCTTTTTGAATAATTTCTGCCTTGGTCATGTTGATGAGGGGTGTCTTGATTCTGATTCTTGTTTTGCCCTCAACCCCTGTTTTGGTAGCCAGGTTTGCCATACGCTCAAAGGCCTCGATGTATTCGGGCCGGCAGTCCGGGTATCCGCTGTAATCAATGGCATTCACCCCGATAAAGATGTCTGACGCCACCAGCACCTCCGCCCAGCTCAACGCATAGGAGAGAAAGATGGTGTTACGAGCAGGGACATAGGTTACAGGGATTTCTTTCTTCATCTCCCGCTCGCTTCTACCTTTAGGCACGTCGATGTCATCGGTAAGCGCAGAGCCGCCGATCTGACGCAAGCTAATCTGGATAACCAGGTGCTCTTTGGCACCAAGTGCCTTCGCAATCCTCTGGGCTGCCCCTAACTCCCATGTGTGACGCTGGCCGTAGCTAAAGGTTAAGCTGTAGACTTCGTACCCCTCTTGCCTGGCCATGGCCATGGCTGTCGAGGAATCGAGCCCGCCGCTTGAAAGAACGATGGCTTTCTTCTTGTTGCTCATGGCGAACCCTCTATTAAACCCCCCTTTTTTCAGGGGACCAAATGATTTTATGGAGCTGTAATTGGAGTCTAACGTTCAGGCGGTCCCCCAAGATCCATTTCGCTAACATGCTTGGCGCCATCTTCCCAAAGACAGGCACAAAGTAAACCGGATTTTTGCTCAATCGGTTACGATTCGCGGTGGTCAGTATTTTCTTAGCGTACTCATAGTCCTTCCGGTTGCCAATAACAAATTTGAGTTCATCCTTATCAGTCAACCTGTTCAGATTCCCTAAGTCGTTTTGACTTATCTGGCCGCTGGAGGGGCATTTGATATCCACAACCTTAACGCAGCGATCATCGACCCGGCTAATGTCCTGGCTGCCGTTGGTTTCCATCAGGACCTCATAGCCTTGCTCCAACAAGCGGTAGACAAGGGCAGGCGTCTCTTGTTGGATTAACGGTTCACCGCCGGTCACCTCAACGAGAGAGCATTGACAACTTTCGACCTGACTGACAATGGCGTCGATCTCCATTTCCTTCCCCTCTTCATAGGCATACTGGGTGTCGCAATATGAACACCTGAGGTTACATCCGGTGAGTCTTACAAAAATGCAGGGGCGGCCGGCGTATGAGGATTCCCCCTGAATGCTGTAGAAAATTTCGTTGACTTTCAATCCCACCTATTCCTCCCAATAAGAGACCCCAGCTCCAGGCGTTTCAGAAGCCTTGACCTTGGAAACTTCTACAACGTCCGAGTTAAGCTTCTGACGCAACGCTTGATACAGAAACCTTGCAATGTTCTCGGATGTCGGGTTCACTTTCTTAAACGCCGGAAGATCGTTGAGGTTGAAGTGATCTAAATCCTGTAGTACGTTTTTGACAGCCTTTTTGATATTCCTGAAATCGATGCCTATGCCGATCTCATTCAGTTCCTTGCATTTGACAAAGACTTCAATGGTCCAGTTGTGCCCGTGTGTCCGGGCACAATCGCCCGGGTAACCCCTGAGAGAATGGGCAGCTGAAAAATGGGTCTTCACGTACACCTCAAAAACGTCGCGCATATTGCCTCCATTTTGCTAAATGACAGCCCAAAGTCCCCTTCTACCCGGGCTTATTAAATCCATTGCATCTTATTCTACCTTCATTCTCTTGGGCTGCCAATAACTGTGACCTCCACGCGTCTTTGGCGAGGGCGGTTGTCATGGTTGATGATCACGACCTGCTGCCACGTTCCAAGGGTCAAAGCGCCATTGCGTACCGGAATAGATATGGATGGCCCCATCAGGGCGGCCTGCACGTGGCTGTGGCCATTTCCGTCATGCCACGCCTTTTCATGTTCATATGCCATATCCGGAGGAGCAAGTCTGGAGATGGCCCGTTTCAGGTCCTCAATCACACCCGGCTCATGCTCAATTGTTGTCAAAGATCCAGTTGAGCCTATTACCGTAGCATGCAAGACACCGTTTTCTACACCTGCTTTTTGTGCCATCAGGGCGAGCTTATCGGTCATGTCAACAATATCTGGGCCGGTATCCATAGAAATCTTTAAGCTCTGACAATAGACGACTGACAAGCTCATTGGTCATCTTCCTCCCTTCCTGAATAGGTGCTTGTATTGAATCAGTTGAACGATAGCGCTCAACTGAAAGTGATCGCTTGTGAGTAAATCGGAAAGCTTCTCCATAGAAGCGGTTGCAAAACCTTTCTCTCGCTTGTTTGACCATTTTGTAAGAAGTTCTAAGCTCGCTTCGCTAAAATTGTAGCACGTCGTGCCTCTGTCCAAGGCGTCAGCCGCAACCCATGCGCCAACTCGGGCCAACACCCTCAAACAGTGACAATTTTTACGATCCACTTCGCTAAGAACTTCTTACAAAATGGTCAAAATTGGCTCGAAAAGAGGTTTTGAAATCAGTTGTAGCCCTTATGAGGGGAAGTGACAATTAAGAAATTCTCCTGTTCTACTTCTTTCATGTATCGACTATCGTCAATGATGATTTTTGCCCAATTATTCAATCCAGACACTCAGACGCCCTCATTCTGTTGATCCTCAGTCCGGAAAACCCACCGGCATCATCAGGAGAGGGTCATGTTCGGCGGGAATCCCGAGGGTCTTGATGATCTGCTCGTTGTTGAAGGCACCCACAATGCCTGCCTTGAGCCCTATGGCTTCGGCCTGCAGAAAAACGTTTTGGCCTACGTGGCCAGCCTCGATGTGAGTATAGGTCACACCTCGACGGCCATACTTGACGCAGCAACGGGCATATTTCCCTGTTATGACCAATATCACAGGTGCCTTGGCCATCCACATTTGGCGCAATGAGTGCTTGGCCACGGCAGCCCGCAGATCCCTCTCCTTGGTACACTCTATGCTGTGGTTTTCAGGACAGTAGTGGTAAACACCCGGCCGCAGGGTATCTACACCCGCTTGGCCCACAACGGCATAGATATCGATGGGGTACAGAGCGCCGGCTGATGGTGCTGTTTTCAAATCATAGCCGGAGGACTTGGCTGTCACCCCATAGGCACCCCACAGAATTTGCGAAAACTGCTTAAGGGTGAGCGATCGAGGCTTGAATGAGCGATGGGTGCGCCGGGCCTTGAGGGCTTCTTCTACCGTGAGGGTCCCTTTGTGGGAGGGTGCAGGCAGGCTGATGCCTGACGCCCCCGCGGCAAGGCTGCAAAATGGCGCGAAGATAATCAACCCTGTAATGAGTGGTATCAGGCTAAATCCTCGGAGTGTGAACACGGCGTCTTCCATTTGTCCTGCCCCCTTTCTCTAAGTGCATGGGCGCCAGTTGATCATCGTTGTTGGGTTTCCAGTGGACAATAGCCACATCTATATTACCACGAACGACCCGGGGCCCTTCTTAGCAACCTCAATTTTTTTGAAATGGCATCACGTGCTGATCATCAGCATAAAACTATTTCAATAATTAATCCAGACCCTTTTCGGCAGCCATGACAGTTTAATATCAAATCAACAGGCTGTTGCTCGAATACCCTTTTCGCTTTGTCTAAAACGTTTTAGTGACTCAAAGAAGTTTTTGTTTAGACAACACCCTGTCAATTCGTTTGTTCTGAATATCCAGAGTCTCCTATTTCATGTGCAAACTCTTTTCAGCCTTGAGAGGCATTCCACTTCGGGCATCTTTTTGCTTTGGGAATCGTTTCCTCTGAATATCATTGTTCTTGTCGTTTAAGAAAAGTTCCCTCCCTTTGACATGGGTCAGGCAGTTACTTTGTCAGGGCATTGAAATGCAGGAGCCGTTGGAGACGGGACACATTGGAGACATTGTCAACTGTCATGAATAACTCGCAGTGAAAACCAAGGGAAGCCCAATACAAAATGGTGCTCGATCAGATAAAGACTATTTTATGCCTCTCGCATAATCACCCAAAACGATATGATGGGTCTGTAACCCGTTCAACCCTTTCCCTGCTTGATTTGGGTGCCCAAACACAGCTAAGAACAGCCCTCTGTGATGCTACATAGGTCTTGCAATTCCTGGGATATCGTATTAAAGGCAAATGATCCTTTATGGCCCTTGGGTGAAGAGGCTACCAATGGCAAAGGAGAGAAGCCAAACCGGTGAATGAGCAATGGCAAAGGATATTCCTTTAAACGAACGGATTATTTTCGCCCTGGATGTATCAAGCAGGGAAGAGGCCAAGAGGTGGGTTGAGACACTGGAAGCTCACACCAGGTTCTTCAAGGTGGGGCTTCAGCTTTTTCTGGTGGGATGGTTTGATATTGTGGAGTGGATATGCAACAGGGGCCTGAAAGTATTCGTGGATCTGAAGTTTTTTGATGTGCCTGAAACAGTCAAATTGGCCGTGAAGGCATTAACAGACAGGGGAGTCACCTTTGCTACTGTCCACGGAAACGACGCCATGCTCAGGTCTGCTGTGGAGGCCGCACAAGATGTGCAGATTCTTGCGGTCACCGTCCTTACGAGTTTGGATGAGGCTGATATGAGGGATTTGGGCTTTCAATGTTCAGTCAGGGATCTTGTCCTTTCACGTGCCAAGCGGGCCCTTGAGATCGGTTGCAGCGGGGTGATTTCTTCAGGCCTAGAAGCGCCCATGTTGAGAAAGGCGCTCGGGGGAAATTTTTTGGTTGTTGCGCCGGGGATCCGACCGGTAAAAAACACGGATGACCAGAAACGCACGGTCGATGTGAAGGAGGCGTTTGAAAACGGGGCAGATTACATTGTGGTAGGTCGGCCCATACGGGATGCTTCTGACCCGGTCGCCGTGATAAAAAATATGCAGGCACAGATTCGATCTGTAATTTCATGTTCCCAATAGCGTGTAGATCCTGCCGGGGATATTGTTTGTAAGGAGGTCCCATGGCCAAGAAGAAGCGGGTTACGAGAAAACAATTATTGAAAGAGCCGGATGAGTTTCTTACCGTTTCGGCCAGAGCCATTCAGTTTGTAGCCAGCAATCAAAGGTCTGTTTTTGTGACTTTGATCGGTGTGATTGTCGTGGCCTTAGCCTTTGCTGGGTTTCGGTATTTTTCAAACCTGTCTGAACGCAAGGCCTATGCCATGTTTGAGCAAGGGCGTTTGCACTATCTGGCTGGGATTTCAGGGCATAAGGCCTCGGATGCCCAGGAAAAAGCGATTGAACAATTTGAGGCGGTGATCAGAGAATATCCATCCACCCATGCAGCGCAGCTCAGCCTCATTGCGTATGCAGACATGAGTTATCGTAAGGGCGATTACCAAAAGGCAATTGAGTTATATCAAAAGGCGCTCGGTGCTTTTTCAGGAGAAGGTGCCATTCAAAAACTTATCTGGGACGGCATCGCATATGCCTATGAAGCCCAAAAAGACTACAAGTCCGCCGCAGAATACTTTCAGAGGATAACTGACACTCAAGATGAATTCATGAAGGCAGATGCCTACTACAACTTGGCTCGCATGCACGAGGCGTTGAATAATCAGGAAAAGGCCCTTAAAGCATACAACTGCCTGGTCCAGGACTATCCAGAATCGGTCAGTTTTCAGATCGCTAAAGAAAAGGTGCTTCGTCTCAAGGGGGCTTTGACTTCGAAATAGTTTAATTAAGGCTTTTGGAAGGAGGTATGGTGTATGATTTATGATGAAGAGTTTGAGACCCTGCCACGGGAAGCACTGGAAGCCATACAGCTAAAACGGCTTCAGCAGGTGGTTGAAAAGGTTTACGCCACGGTTCCCTTTTATAAAAAGGCCTTTGATGAAAAGGGGGTCAAGCCAGGCGATATCAGGGCCCTTGAGGACCTGCAAAAACTCCCTTTTACCATGAAACAGGATTTGCGGGACAATTATCCATTTGCTATGTTTGCCACGCCCATGGAGAATGTGGTGCGCATCCACGCCTCCTCCGGAACGACTGGTAAACCCACGGTGGTGGGCTACACCCGTCGAGATATTGATACGTGGTCAGATCTTATGGCTCGCACCCTGGCGGCTGCAGGCACACACAAGGGAGACATTGTTCATAATGCCTATGGTTACGGCCTCTTTACCGGTGGTCTTGGCTTTCACTATGGCGCTGAGCGGTTGGGGGCATCGGTTATTCCAGTCTCTGGCGGCAACACCAAACGACAAGTCATGTTGATGAAGGACTTTGGGGCCACGGTCTTGTCATGCACACCCTCTTATGCCCTTCGCCTAGGTGAGGTGGCGGCCGAAGAAGGTGTTGATTTCAAGTCACTGAAGTTTAGGATAGGCGTCTGCGGTGCTGAGCCCTGGAGCGAAAATATGCGCAAGGAGATTGAAAATCAGCTTGGGATCGATGCAGTGGACATCTACGGTCTGAGCGAGATCATAGGACCGGGTGTTGCAGTCGAATGTGTGGAGGCCAAACAAGGGCTTCATATCTTTGAAGATCATTTCATTCCAGAGATTATTGATCCTGAGACAGGCGAGGTGCTTCCGTACGGGGAGCCAGGGGAGCTTGTCTTTACCACGCTTACCAAAGAAGCCTTCCCGTTGATTCGGTATCGGACCCGGGATCTCTCTGTGCTATATCGCGAGCCGTGCAGATGCGGCAGGACCCTAGTTCGCATGGGACGCGTTACAGGACGCTCGGATGATATGCTCATCATCCGGGGTGTGAACGTATTTCCTTCCCAGATTGAAAGTGTGTTGATGACCAGAAAGGATGTGGCACCGTACTACCTGTTGATTGTTGACCGCAAGGGGCACATGGATACCTTAGAGGTGAATATTGAGGTCAACGAAAACGTCTTTTCTGATGCCGTGAAGGACCTTCAGAACATGGAAAGAGAGATTGAAAAGGATATAAAAGACCTGCTGGGAGTCTCGTGCAAGGTCCGCTTGGTCGAACCCAAGACCATTCAGCGGAGTGAAGGAAAGGCTAAAAGGGTGATCGACAAGCGTAAGCTGTAGCAAAGGAGGGCGTCATGCGAGTAGAACAAATATCAATATTTTTGGAAAACAGGGCAGGCCGGCTCGCCGAGGTAACCCGTGTGCTGGGGAAGGCGGGGGTCAATATCCGGGCGCTCTCTCTGGCCGACACATCTGATTTCGGGATCCTGCGCCTTATTGTTGACGACAACGACAAAGCAAAGGCGGCCTTAAAGGAGCAAGGCTTCACGGTGGGCAAAAGCAATGTGGTCGCTGTGGAGGTGGATGACAGGCCCGGGGGGCTGAACCGTATCTTAGAGATTTTGAGCAAGGGAAATATAAACGTCGAATATATGTATGCCTTTGTCCAACACAGCGGCGAAAATGCAGTCATCATCTTCCGTTTTGACGATATTGATGCTGCGATCAAACGCCTCCTGGAAAACAATATCAAGGTATTGGAGGGAAAGACCGTATACACCATGTAGCCCAAGGGTTGTAAATCCTGGCTACTGAAAACCTCATAAAAATAAGGAGGAAAGCGGAGATGAAACGAAAACAGACGATCGGCAAAGGTGCGGCTTGCTTGATAACCGTGGTTTTGGTGGCAACCCTCATCCTGATGCCTGTGGGGCGGGTCCAAGCTGCCAAGGCGTATAAGGTCGGGGCTGTCTTCTCGGTGACGGGGAGGGCCTCCTTCTTGGGCGACCCTGAAAAGAAAACAGCCCTGATGCTTCAGGAAGAGATCAACCAGAAAGGTGGCATCAATGGCCACCTCCTGGAGCTGGTCATCTATGACGATGAAGGGGATTCCACCAAGTGTGCCCTTGCCGTGCGGAAGCTGATTACCCGGGATAAGGTCTGCGTCATCATTGGACCCTCCTTGAGCGGCCTTTCTTTGGCGGTGGTCCCGGAGGCAGAAAAGCATGAGATCCCCCTGATATCGTGCGCGGCCAGTTACAAGATTGTTACCAAAAATCCTGATACCGGTGAACAGTGGAAGTGGGTGTTCAAGACCCCCCAGTCTGACAGCATGGCTGTGGAGGCCATTTATACCCACATGAAAAAGCACGGCATCTCAAAGATCGCCATTATGTCGGTCACCTCAGGCTTTGGCGCAAGCGGCCGCGGAGAGTTGCTGCGGCTTGCCCCCAAGTACGGCATAACCATCGTGGCAGATGAAAAATATGGCCCAAAGGACACGGATATGACAGCCCAGCTTACCAAGATCAAGGGACTGGCCCCTCAGGCCATCGTGAACTGGTCTATCGGTCCGACCCAGGTGGTTGTGGTGAGAAATTGGAAAGAGCTGGATATGACCAATATCACCATGTATCAGAGCCATGGTTTTGGAAGCCGCAAAAACATTAAGTTGGCAGCAGGCGCTGCCGAAGGGGTGTACTGTCCTCTAGGGGCCTGTAATATTGCCGAAATCCTTCCGGATAACCACCCGCAAAAGCAGGTCACCATGGGATATCTGAAGGCCTACAAAGCAAAATACAATGAACCTTTGTCATCCTTTGGCGGCCATGCCTGGGATGCCCTCTCGATGGTGCATAAGGCCTTGGAAGCTGTGGGACCCAATAAGGCGAAGATCAGGGATTATCTGGAAAATCTCAAGGGTTTCGTGGGACAACACGGCGTATTCAACTTCTCACCCAAGGACCATAATGGTCTGACCAAAGAGGCCTTCCAGATGGTTGTGGTGAAAAGCGGAGACTGGGCCATAGCCGATTAGTTTTTTCTTTTATGCGGGTTGCGGGTTGTGCGTTGGTTGTAAGCACAACCCGTCACTCGCAACAGCCCAAACCGGCCCAACAGGTTTAAGGCACCCAATCGGCTCAACCGGCCAATTCAGCTTATGGAAGAAATCACACTCGCCAGCCAACTCCTTCAATACACCATAACCGGCATCACCATCGGGAGCATCTATGCCATGGTGGCCATCGGGTTTAATACCATTTACAATGTCACCGAGGCCATCAATTTTGCCCAGGGGGAATTCGTCATGCTTGGGGGCCTGGTCATGGTCTTTTTCCGGGTTACCCTGAACATACCTGTGGTTTTTTCGCTTCCCCTTACCATCTTGGTCGTCACTACGGTTGGTATCCTTTTGGACCGTCTGGCCATCAGGCCGATTCGCAAGCCCTCGGTCCTTGTCATGGTCATTGCCACCATTGGCGCGTCTTTCTTGATCAGGGGAGCTGCTATGTTCATATGGGGAAAGAATCCCTTTGATCTGCCGCCCTTTTCCGGCCGAAACCCGATGACTTTTTGGGGCGCGGTGGTGCAGCCTCAGGCCCTGTGGGTCATTGGTTTCTTGGTGGTGGTTGTGATCGTGCTGACCCTTTTTTTTGACCGAACCATCATGGGAAAGGCCCTGCGGGCCTGTGCGGTGAATCCCAATGCATCGAGTCTGGTAGGGATCAATGTCAAATATATGATCCTTGTGTCCTTTGCCTTGAGTGCGGCCATTGGTGCCCTGGGAGGTATCGTGATTACCCCCATCTCTCTCATGGAGTATGACCGCGGGGCCATGCTGGCGGTCAAAGGGTTTTCGGCCTGTGCTTTGGGCGGCATGGGGAGTTTCTCGGGGGCCATTATAGGCGGCCTGATCATCGGCCTTATAGAGTCCCTTGGGGCGGGTCTTATCTCTTCTGGATATAAGGATGTTTTTGCCCTTTTGGTATTACTCGTTGTTTTATTTGTGAAGCCAAGCGGCTTGTTGGGCAGCGTAGAGGTCAGCAAGATAAGGAAGTTTTAATGTCTAGTTTGTTTAATTAAACGTTTTGGAATTCCTGCAACCCATTGAAATTATAGTCATTTATTCACCCTATTGCAACTTCAATCAGGGAATGATGGAATAATGGAATATTGGAATGATGTAAAAGATAAAAAGACCAAAATCCTTTGGAACCCATTATTCCATTATTCCAGTATTCCAATTGTGAGCGAAGCGAACTAACTTGGGTCTGATATGGTCGAGACTTTTCCAGTTACCAAACACAAAAATACCGTCCAACTTGCGGGGTTCGGATTGGGCCTTTTTCTGTTTCCCTGGGTTGCCCAGCGCATACCCTATTTGGACCATTACATGGACGTCATGGTCTTTGTCGGGATTTACAGTATCATGACCATCGCGCTGTGCCTTTTGATGGGCTATGCCGGCCAAATCTCCCTTGGGCATGCCTCATTTTTCGGGCTGGGGGCCTACATCTCCGGGGTGATAACCACCAAATATGGACTCAACCCGTGGTTTTGTCTTGTGGTCGGTATGGTGGTTTCAGCAGCCGTGGCTCTGGCTATCGGGGCTCCCTCTTTAAAGCTGAGGGGACATTACCTTGCTATGGCTACCCTGGCCTTTTGCATTATTATCACGATTATCTTCAATGAAACCATGGCGGTCACAGGGGGCCCCGACGGGCTGGCATTCATCCCGGGTATTGGAATCATGGGATATGCGCTCGATTCGGTTGTAAAATACTACTATCTTGTCTGGGGTGTTGTTTTTGTGGTGTTGCTTGTCTGTCTTAATATCATCCGATCCCGGGTGGGCCGAGCGTTGCGCTCAATACACGGCAGTGAGCTGGCGGCCAGCGCCATGGGGGTGAATGTTGCCAAATACAAGATCTGGGTTTTTGTGTTGTCTGCTGTTCTGGCCTCAGTTGCCGGGAGCCTTTATGCCCACTATTTGAACTTTATCAACCCTGCCAGCTTTGATCTCTTTGTTTCTATCAAACTGCTGATCATGATCATCTTAGGAGGGATGCACAGCCTCTGGGGGGCCATTGTGGGTGCTGCACTCGTGACCTTTTTGAGCTATGAATGGCTCCAGTATTTTGAAGAAGCCGAGGTCATGATTTATGGGGCGATTGTATTGTTGATCGTGATCTTTCTCCCCGGCGGGGTCGTGAGCATTCCCGAAAAGGTAGGAAGCCTCTGGAGAAGATAAGGTTTTGTTTCTATAACGAGGGCCAGTAGGGTCTTTGAACCTGAATTACCTCTTCCACAATAGGAGGCGTAGCGCCTTTTTCAAGGGCCTGTATGTTGCTGGCGGTCAAGATGCTATCCCCCACGAGTTCCTTTAAGACGGCCATGACCGACTCGCTGAGTCCTCTGAGATGATAGCCCCCCTCTAAGGTCATAGCCAGCCTCTCTGAAGCGTGTTCTCTGGCAAGATCCATGATCAGGCGTGTCAGGGCTGCATATCCCTGCGGGGTCACCTCCATTCCCCCAAGGGGATCACCAGCGTATGTGTCAAAACCAGCAGATACCAGGATAAATTCAGGTTGAAAGGCGCTCGCAATGGGACAAAGGATCCGCTTGAAGATCTGAAAGAACGCTGCGTCCCCATGGCCCGGCCATAGGGGAACATTGACCGTAAATCCCATCCCATCTCCATGACCTACTTCCCTCAGACCGCCGCTTCCGGGATAGTAGGGGTACTGGTGCGTGGAAAAGTAGAGGACCGCCGGGTCTGTATCAAAGGTATGCTGGGTGGCATTGCCATGGTGCAGGTCCCAGTCCACGATCAGGATTTTCTTTACGCCATAGGTATTCATGGCATAGCGGGCAGCCAGGGCAACATTATTGAAAAGACAAAACCCCATGGCCCGATCCCTTTCTGCATGGTGCCCCGGGGGCCTGACCAAGGCAAAGCCATTCTTTAGGGTGCCATCAAAGATCTTGTCCACGAGGGAAAATAGACCGCCAGCTGCCAGTTTTGCTGCTTCATAAGAAAGGGGAGTCGTCTGGGTGTCAGAATCGAGCGCTACATGGACCTTACCATCCGTGTCAGCCACCCTCTTGATATGGGAGCGGCTGTGCACCCAGGCGAGTTCATCGCGGGTGGCGGGACGAGGCGAGATGGTCACAAATTTCCCTGCCATGTCGCCCCTATCAAGCATGTCATAGATGGCTTGCAGGCGTTGCGGGCTCTCAACATGGGGAAAATCGGCAAGGTGCTGTTTGTAGAGGTCGTGCCTGACCACGCCTGTGCCTGATGACATAAGACCCTCCTTAATGTTTAAAAGGCTTGTGCGTCCAGGTGGTGATTGAGGACATACGTTGATTGCCTGTGAGGAAGAGGAAAGCTTCTTTCAGTGCCGCCCAGCACCTTTTGGCTTGATCTTTCAAGCAGCACAAAGCTGGCCAGCACTTTCTTGGTTGGCCTTGGCTAGGCGTTCCAAAAACCTTTTAAACCAGGTCTTTTTTTCGCCCTGTTTTAAATTTTTTGAGTTTTTACTTTTCGACATGCATCTTCCTTTTGATAAAATCAGTCCTCAAAATGCCTTACAAGCCCGCCACAGGACTCCTGTTGATTAAAAATACCCTTGTTGCTGAAACTTGTCAACTCCAGATAGCCGTGAATGAACGGTTGCCCAAACAAAAATTCCTTTCTCTTGTCTCCCTCATCAGAGAAAGGCTTTTCGGCTTGACAATGCTTGGCATGGAGATTACAGGGGGTGACTAGATCAGATGAAAGTAAAATGCCTATATCGTAGGCGACAATGCCTACAAGCTATTTCAAAACCCTTTTCCTTGGTCTGTTCAGCCATTTTTACTTTTCAACATGGACAAACAAGCGAGAGAAAGGTTTTGAAACCGCTTCTAGACAATAAACTTAGGCTTTGCCATCCCAGACATCTACATCATGAAAGGGCCCTGTATGAGTACCAAAGAACATAAGGCCCATGCCCCAAAGTCGCTTGTACTTGCCATCCTCACTGTATCCAGCACCCGCAGCCTTGCTGATGACAAGAGCGGACATTGGATGAAAAAGCGGGCCGAGAAGAAGAAACATCGAGTCGTTTTTCACGAAGTGATCCCTGACAACAAGGACGTCATTGCGGATACGATCCGCACGGTTATCCGGGAGTATAGCCCTCATGCAATCCTGGTGACCGGAGGCACGGGAATCAGTCCTGCTGATATGACGATCGAGGCAATCCGACCCATGTTTACCAAAGAGCTTAGTGCCTTTGGTCCCCTTTTTAGCCAGTTGAGCTATGAGGAAATAGACTCTGCTGCGCTTCTCTCCCGGGCTACAGCCGGCATTGTCGGCCAAACCCTGGTCTTTTGCATGCCGGGCAGCCTCAAGGCGTGTAAGCTTGCCTGTCAAGAACTCATCTTTCCTGAACTGGGACACCTCGTAAAGCACATGCGGGAAAATCAGTGACAGGCGGGCACCACACAGGACAAAGACTTTTTTAAGTCCTGACCAAATATTCTCATAAGAGATAACGGAAGTATATGGAAGAAAGCAAACCTGTCGAGGGGGGGAAGGGAAGGCCCCTGCCATCAGACCCTTTTGTTTCTGCATCTAAAGTGTCGATCTACGGTGGCAACTATTGTTAGCCAAACATGGTACTCCGGTCCAGGCTCCGGTATTGAATGGCCTCTGAGACATGATGCGGGGCGATGTCTGGGGCCTGTTCCAGGTCGGCAATGGTTCTTGCGATTCGCAGGATACGGTTAAAAGCCCGGGCGGAAAGTCCCAGTTTGTCGATAGCCGCTTCAAGGAGGGCGTGGGAATCACGGTCAAGAGGACAATATCTTTTGATCTGGCGGTTGTTCATCTGCGCATTGCAGTGAATCCTGGCCCGTTGAAGCCTTTCAGACTGTATGACACGGGCCTGATTCACACGCCTTCTGATATCGGCAGAGGTTTCTGCCTCATGTTGACTGGCCAGATCCTTATAACGAACCGCAGGGACCTCCACGTGGAGGTCTATGCGATCCATCAATGGGCCTGAGATCTTGGATCGATACCGATGGATCCTTGTATAGGTGCATGTACATTCATGGTTGGGGTCGGAAAAGTATCCGCACGGGCAGGGATTCATGGCAGCCACCAGCATGAACCTGGCCGGATAGGTGATACTGGTAATGGCCCGTGCGATGGTCACGTAGCCATCTTCCATGGGCTGCCGAAGCACCTCAAGCACATTCTTCTTGAACTCCGGCAGTTCATCCAGAAAAAGAACCCCGTTGTGGGCTAAGCTAACCTCACCAGGTCTTGGGATATGCCCACCACCGATGAGACCGGCGTCCGATATGGTATGGTGCGGAGAGCGAAAGGGCCGGTTTGTCATCAAAGCCTGAGCCTCTTCGAGCATTCCCAGCACGCTGTACACCTTGGTTGTTTCAATCGCCTCATCAAAAGTGATGGGGGGTAAGATGGTTGCTAGGCGTTTTGCCAACATGGTCTTACCTGCGCCAGGGGGGCCAATCATAATAATGTTATGACCGCCTGCTGCTGCTACCTCTAAGGCCCGCTTAACGTGCTCCTGGCCTTTGACCTCACAGAAGTCGATTTCATCCGGGGGTGCTTCCTGAAAAATGGCCTGGACGTCGACAGATTCTGGCTGTATGGCCCTCAAACCACACAAAAACTCTACGAGTTCACTAAGGGTAGGAACAGGGAGGACTTCTATGCCATTGACCACAGCAGCCTCGCGGGCATTCTCCTTTGGGAGGATCATGCCACGAAAGCCGTCATTTTTAGCTGACAAGGCCACAGGGAGCGAGCCCCGCACCGGTTTGATGCGTCCGTCAAGAGAAAGTTCACCCAGGATCAGGTATTCGGAAAGGCGGTGCTGGGGTACAACCCCTGTAGCAGCCAAGATCCCGACAGCGATGGGAAGGTCAAAACCCGTTCCCTCCTTCTTGATATCAGCGGGTGCCAGGTTAACCGTGATGCGGTCATCGGGAAACCTGTAGCCAGAATTGTTGATGGCAGATTTGACCCGGTCTTTACTTTCCTTTACAGCAGCCTCTGGCAGCCCCACTGTGGCAAAACTTGGCAATCCTTGCCTGATATCAACCTCTACTTCCACGATATAGGCATCAACCCCAAGAACGGCGCTGCTCAAAATCCTGGCAAGCAAGATACCTCCCTATATAAAATCGTGGAGCAATTTTATAACACCTCGATTTTGCATCAATTTAGCAAAGGCCCACCCCAAAGGCAAGCATTTTGTGAAGCGCCCCACCTTAAACCCGGCCAATCAATGTAATCATTGCGATTCGGGATGGGAGCCAGCGAGCAAGGGCTTTTGTTGCAAAAACGACACAGCTTTCAGCCACAGTGTGTATCTTTCTACACACCAGGAAGCGTGGCGCACCATTGAGGTCTGAGAAAAAGTTGAGGTCATTGATAGGACTTTCTGTTTATATTCAAAGAGTTACGTGTCGAGCCAATGTTTCTCCGGTGATGTCTCCTTATTTGGTATGTCTATTGCGAAAGGCATTGTAATCAAAAAGGCATTGATGTCATATTCTCTTTACAATATATTGAGCTACAATTAAGTAAGTGAAAAGGATAGGTGATATGCATTCCCATCAGCAAACCTTGGCCCGGCCGGTTCAATGCACCGGGATCGGACTTCATTCAGGTAAAAAAGTTAATTTGACAATTAAACCCGCACCAGTCAACCATGGCATTAAATTCGTTCGAACTGATTTGCCCCACAGGCCTATTATCAGTGCCCACTTCAGAAATGTGATTGACACCAGCCTCGCAACGACGCTTGGAACCGATGGGGTGATTGTTTCCACCGTGGAGCACTTGATGGCGGCATTTGCTGGCCTCGGGATTGATAATGCCTTGGTGGAGGTGGATGCATACGAAGCCCCGATCATGGACGGTAGCGCGGGGCCGTTTACCGCTATGCTAGAGGAGGCCGGAATCAGGACCCAGTCAGGAAAGCGTTATACGTTTGTGGTAAAGAAACCGATTGAGATGGCAGATGAAGATAAAAAGGTCGGGCTTTATCCCTCAGATACCCTTAAAATTACTTGCACCATAGAGTTCGATCATCCACTTGTAAGGCATCAGTCATATACCATTTCGCTAACCGATGGCCTTTTTCAAAAGGAAATCAGCCGGGCCAGAACCTTTGGATTCTTGCATGAGGTCAATTATCTAAAACAGAATGGATTTGCCAGGGGTGGCTCCCTGGAAAACGCTGTAGTGATCGACCGGGACAGGATTTTGAACCGTGAAGGGCTTCGCTATGAAAATGAGTTTGTCCGCCACAAGGTACTCGACTGTATTGGTGACCTTTCGTTGCTTGGCATGCCCTTTATCGGTCACATCGTGGCTTACAAATCCGGGCACACCCTCAATCATGCCCTTTTGAAAAGATTCATCGACCAAAAGTCCTGCTGGGAAACTGTACAAGCCCCTATTGTCTTCCCTTAACACCCACCATTTTTGCCCGCCTTAAATCCCTTGCAATTTAAGACCCGGTTGGTTATTGTTAAAAACTATGCAGAAAAGGATCTTGATATTCGTACCCTGCTTTTTTTTGCTGGTTTCGGGCATGGCCTGGAGTCAGGATGCCAGGATAACCGATGTCATTGTCACCAACACCAGAGACGATCTCATATTGTATTTTAGGGTTCAGGGCTGTTTCACCAAAGACCTACAACAGGCGATCTTGAACGGTGTTCCCACCACCTTTACTTTCCTGGCCTCGCTGGACCAGGTTCGAAATTTTTGGAAGGACAAAAGCCTCGCCAGTCTGGAAATCCGCCACACTGTCAAGTATAATAACCTGAAGAATGAGTTTGTGATTACACGCAGCGAACACGGTGACAAGCCCGTTATTGTCAATACGCTGTCTGAGGCCAAGAGGATCATGTCTGAAGTGGAAAATCTCAGAATTGCTAAACTTGAATCCCTTAAAAGGAACCACCGCTACCAGGTCAGGGTAAAGGCAGAACTCAGCAAGATCACCCTCCCATTCTATCTGCATCACGTATTCCGGTTCTTCCTGTTTTTATGGGATTTTGAAACCGACTGGTACACAACCGACTTTATATACTAAGATCAGATTTTTCCCATGGCAAAAATATCAGAACAAGAAGCCAGGCGCCGCAAGCGTGAACGGATCATCATGGTGGCCCTTGTCTTGGTAGTAGGCCTGCTTACTTATGCAGAAACCAAGGTCGTCCGCTTTGGGGCAGGGCTTCCTATTTCCAATACGGTCGTTATGTTCATCCTCATCAACATCAACATGCTTGTGTTGTTGTTGTTGATCTTTCTGGTTTTCAGAAACATTGTGAAGCTTCTCTATGACCGAAAGCGAAAGGTCATGGGGGCCAAGTTGCGGACCAAGCTTGCGGTGGCCTTTGTCAGCCTTTCCCTTATTCCAACCATTCTTCTGTTTTTCTTCTCGATCCAGTTCATAACCTCCAGCGTGGCATTTTGGTTTAATGTGCCCGTGGAACACTCTCTGGAAAGGTCCTTAGAGGTGGGCAAATATGTGTATAAGCATATTACAGCACGAAACCGTTTCTATCTGGAACGGATTGCTTATCAAATTGTGCGTAGGAATTTGCTGAATGAAGAAAATAGAAAAGCTCTGGCCCATTATATTCAGGTTGCCCAGAGGGCTTTCGACATAGATGCCATTGAGGTCTATTCTACCCGCTCAGAACGGTTGGCCGTGGCCCTCGATGCAGACATAGAAGGAACCCCATTTAGTGCGGTGTCAGCAGATGCCATACAAAAGGAGCTCCACGAGGTCAACTTCTCCACACTGACAGGTCACCTCCCATCAGGTGAGATGATCAAAACCCTTGGATGCATTCCATCCAATGCAGCCCCGGATGAAGCCATCGGTGTGGTGGCTGTCACCACCGTTATTCCCGCCAGCCTTTCGGAAGACATGGCTGCTATTTCCCGGGGGTTTGATCAATACCAACAGATAAAGATGATGAAAAGGCCCATCCAGGTTAGCCATCTGATAACACTCTCCATTGTGGCCTTGCTGATCATATTCTGTGCCACTTGGTTTGGATTTCACTTAGCAAAGACCTTGACGATCCCTATCCAGGAACTGGCCGAGGGAACACGGCGCGTGGCTGAAGGGGACTTGAACTTTACCATCGATAGGGGCACTGATGATGAAATAGGCACGCTTGTCAATGCCTTCAATAAGATGACCCGGGACCTGAGAGCAGGCAAGCAACAGCTTGAGCTCTCAGCCAGGGAACTCAGGGAACGAAACCTTGAGATTGAACAAAAGCGGCTTTACATGGAGACGGTTCTAAAGAATGTCTCCACCGGTGTTATTTCAATCGATGCCACAGGGTTTATTTCCACCATTAACAAGTCAGCAGAAAAGATGCTTGGGATCAAAGGAGAACAGGTGCTAAATCGAAGTTACAAAAAGGTTCTAAGCTCTGAACACTTGGCGTTGGCCCGAGATCTTTTGGAAGAGCTGGAAAATAGCCTCGGGAACTTGGTGGAAAGGCCTGTAAGGATCAACATCGATCAGAGGGCTCGTACCTTTATGGTTCACGTTACAGCGCTTAAAGACGATAAGGATCGTTATATGGGGACAGTGGTCGTTTTTGATGACCTTACGGAGATCGAAAAGGCTCAAAGGATGGCGGCTTGGCGTGAGGTCGCGCGACGCATTGCCCATGAGGTGAAAAACCCCCTTACCCCCATCAAGCTTTCTGCGCAAAGACTTAGGCGGAAGTATGGTGATCAGATTGTGGGAGACAATTCTGTTTTCATGGAATGTACCCAGACCATCATCGATCAAGTGGATCAGATACGAAACCTTGTAAACGAGTTTTCCGCCTTTGCTAGGCTCCCTGCAGCAGACCCTGAGCCGTGCCATCTGACGGAGATCATAGAAGATACTGTAGCACTTTATCGGGAGGCGCAGCCTCACCTTTTATTTGAGATCAATTCAGAGCCGGACATTCCACAGCTGAATTTAGACCGACAGCAGATGAAGCGCGTCATGATCAATCTGATAGACAACGCCATTGCAGCCATGAACGGGAAGGGGACCATTGGTGTGGCAATAAGCTTTGATTCGATTCTCAAAATTGTGCGACTGGAAGTGAGTGACACAGGACCCGGGATATCACCAGAAGACAAAGTTCGGCTCTTTGAACCGTATTTTTCCACCAAGAAGACCGGCATGGGATTGGGACTTTCCATTGTCAGCACGATCATTGCAGACCACAATGGGTTCATTCGCGTCCAGGACAATCAACCAAGGGGAACGAAGTTTATTGTGGAATTGCCGGCGTAAACATTGGTGAATAATGACTTTGGAGGAGATGGTTCATGTTTCCCACGATATTGATTGTAGACGATGAAACCACCATATTGCAGTCCTTGAGCGGCATCCTTTCTGATGAAGGATTTGACACCCTGACCGCTTCAAATGGATACGAAGCCCTGAAGATCATAGAGGGAGAATCCCCGGACCTGGTCCTTCTGGACATCTGGATGCCCGGTATGGACGGCATAGAAACGCTTCAGGAAATCAAGAGGACCAATCCGTTTATTCCTGTGGTCATTATCTCAGGTCACGGAACCATTGAAACGGCTGTTAAGGCGACGAAACTGGGAGCCTACGATTTTGTGGAAAAACCGCTTTCCATAGAAAAAGTAATAGTAACGATTAACAATGCCCTCAACTTCCGACGGCTAGAAGAGGAAAACCGTTTCCTGCGCAAAAAGACCCTTGAAAAACATTCAATCACCGGAAACAGTCCTCCGATTCAGGCCTTGAAGAAACAAATTTCCATTGCAGCACCTACTGATGCATGGATTTTGATCACGGGCGAGAACGGAACCGGAAAGGAACTCGTAGCCCGCACCATCCACCAAATGAGCGACCGTGCAGATAAGCCCCTAATCGATGTAAACTGCGCTGCCATACCAGATGAGTTGATTGAAAGCGAGCTCTTTGGCCATGAGAAGGGGGCATTTACCGGCGCCACCAAGAGGAAGCGAGGTAAATTCGAGGTGGCCAACGGGGGTACGATATTTCTAGATGAAATTGGAGACATGAGCCTCAAGACGCAGGCCAAAATCCTTCGAATCTTGCAGGAGCAAAAATTTGAACGCGTTGGTGGTACTCGCACCCTTACTGTGGATGTGCGGGTGGTGGCGGCAAGCAACAAGGACCTAGAAAAAGAAATCGAGAAAGGGACATTTCGAGAAGATCTTTACTATCGGTTGAACGTCATTCCCATCGAGGTACCTCCTTTGCGCAACCGCATCGAAGATATCCCATTGCTGATAGAAATTTTCCTGAAAGAGTTTTCTGAAGAGAGACACTGCCATCCGAAGACCATGACGCCCAAGGCTATCGAGCACCTTAAGGCCTATCGCTGGCCAGGCAATGTTCGGGAGATCAAGAACTTGGTGGAAAGACTGGCCATCATGACGGAATCAGAGGTTATTGATGTCAAAGATCTCCCCCCTTCATATCGGTGCCAGAAGAGCACGACCCTGGATCTGGACTTTATGAATCTGAACTCCCTGAAGGAAGCAAAAAAACAATTTGAAAAGGCGTATATCTTCAAAAAACTCTCTGAGAATGATAACAATATTTCTCAAACCGCAGATTCGATTGGTATTGAGAGAAGTCACCTTCACAAGAAGATAAAGTCCTACGGCCTTAGATTGTGATGGATGATAAGGTGACAGGTGATGCATAACAGGCTAAACGAGCATTGGAGAATGCATGAGGGTTATCGGCGGAGCCTTAAAGGGGAAAAGGCTTTACCCCGTGCGCGGCTTAGCAGTTCGCCCTACCACAGACTACTTGCGAGAGTGCATCTTTAACATCCTTGAGGGTCACCTCGAAGGTGCAGCGGTGCTTGATCTGTTTGCCGGTACTGGCAGTCTCGGGATAGAGGCGCTCAGCCGGGGAGCCGCATCAGCCGTGTTTATTGACAAGCATCCACAGGCCATAAAAGTGCTGTCTCGAAATGTTTGTGACTGCTTCCTGGAAGGACGGAGCATCATATTGAAGCGGAATATACTGCGGGGATTGGGCCTTTTGAAGTCAATCGGCCACACTTTTGACCTGGTGTTTATCGACCCTCCCTATGATAAGGGTTTTGCGGAACGAACCGTTCGACTTTTGGACCGTGCCGAGGCAACATCAGATGGGGTCTCTATCGTTATCGAGCACAGCATGCGCGAGGTACTGCCAGAAAAAGTGGCACGCTTTATCCTCAGTGACCAGAGGCATTACGGGAAAACCCTTGTCTCCTTTTATAAGCCTGTGTTATAGTTTTTCAGGAAAGTTTTGAGTAAACTCATGGTAAAGTAAGCAGGAGACAATAAGGCGTAAACAGTTAGGACTTTAACCGGCTCCACCTATGCACGAAAAGCAAGATTAGACTGGCACGAAGATGGGAAAGATCGCTGTATATCCTGGATCCTTTGATCCCGTTACAAATGGACATTGCGATGTTGTCCGGCGAGGTCTTAGACTTTTCGATAAGGTCATTGTTGCCATAGCCAGAAACGGAACCAAGGATCCCCTTTTTACTGTTGAAGAACGGCTGGAGATGCTGAGAAGTACCTTTAAAGACGTGCCGAATGTTGAAGTGGATAGCTTTGATGGACTTCTGGTGGGTTATGTTGTTAAGCGTCAGGCAGATGCCATTTTGCGGGGCCTTCGAGCCGTGTCTGATTTTGAATATGAATTTCAGATGGCGTTGATGAACCGAAAACTTAATAAGCATATTCAAACGGTTTTTCTCATGACAGGACTGCGGTGGATTTTCATCAGCTCTTCGATTATTAAAGAGGCCGCTCAATTTGGAGGAGACATCCGTGGCATGGTCCCTGAGATTGTTTTCGAAAAGCTAAGAGATAAGTTCCCGAGTCTTAGACCTGAGGCATAAAAATCAATCCCTGACCGGCCTGCTTTCTGCACGCGAAGCGCTGTCGCAAGGCAGAACTGCCTTGCATTTGGCAACTGGCACAGAAATTACCCTTTTACGAACCACGCGACCTAAAGATATCCGGCTAAACAGGCCGCCAACCTATGCGAACATGGATTTATGGAGGCTCCACATATTTTGCAAGGTGATTGAGCTAAAAAGCTTTTCGAGGGCGGCCAAGGCGGTCTATCTCTCCCAGCCTACGATAAGCAGCCATATTAAAGAGCTAGAAAGCTATTTGGAATGTAAACTCGTGGATCGGCTGGGGAGGGAAGTCGTTCCCACCAAGGCGGGCAGCCTCCTTTACCATTATGCGACAAGAATCATTGCCCTGAAGCAAGAAGCTGAAAATGCCCTGGCCGATTTTCAGGGCAAGATCAAAGGGCGTCTGACAATTGGCGGAAGCACAATACCAGGCGGCTATATTCTTCCTCCTCTGCTCGGAAAGTTTAAGAAAGATTACCCCGAGGTCATGGTGACCCTGATACAGGGCGACACGGAGAGAATCATTAAGGATACGCTTGAAGGGAACGTGGAACTCGGTATTGTGGGGGCCAAGGCCCGAGGGGTGCAGCTTATTCAACAGAAGATCATAGATGATGAGATGTTTCTCATTGTGCCGCCAGCCCATAACTGGGCGGCGAGACGCCATATTGTCATGAAAGAGCTTATCACCGAACCATTTATTATGCGTGAGCTGGGCTCTGGCACTCGCAAGTCGATTGAGCAGGTGTTGGACAAAGCAGGCCACGCCCTTAGTGCCTTGAATGTCGTGGCCGAAATGGGGAGTACGGAAGCCATTCGCCAGGGGATCAAAGCGGGGGTGGGGGTTTCCATTCTATCTGAATGCGCTGTGGCCGAAGAGCTGGCCGCTGGAAGCCTTAAGAAAGTGACGATTAAAGGACTGTCCTTTAAGAGGGCTTTTTATCTGACAGTTCACAGAGATCGAACCCAGTCTCCTTTGTGTCGAGCCTTCATCAAGTTCCTGGAACGTCAAACGCAACGGCATGAATGATTTGCGAACAACAAATAACAACGAAAATGCCTAATGACGATATCTCTTTCTCCAAATGCCCTGGTCGTGCTTGAGCGGCGCTATCTGAAGAAGGACCGAAAAGGGAGCCCTGCAGAGACGCCACAGGATCTGTTTAAGAGAGTGGCCCGTAGCGTTGCCGCAGCTGACGCAAGGTTTGATCCCAAGGCTGACATTCAGAAGACCGAACAGGTGTTTTACAAATTAATGGCAGAGTTGGTTTTTATACCCAATTCTCCAACCCTGATGAATGCCGGACGTCGGCTGGGACAACTGGCAGCCTGTTTTGTACTGCCGATCGAGGATTCCATCGATAGCATCTTTGAGACACTCAGGCACACGGCGATGATCCACAAAAGCGGTGGCGGGACCGGGTTTTCCTTCTCTCGTATACGGCCAAAGAATGATGCCGTGCTTTCCACAAGGGGAATATCGAGTGGCCCCATTTCCTTCATGACCGTGTTTGATATTGCCACCGAGACTGTAAAGCAGGGGGGCACCCGCCGCGGGGCCAATATGGGCATCCTACGGGTGGATCACCCGGATATCGAGGACTTTATCCAGATTAAGACCGACCTGACCGAACTGAACAACTTTAATATATCCGTTGCCCTCACTCCCTCGTTCATGGAAGCTCTGGCTGCTGATAAAGACTATGACCTGATCAATCCGAGGAACCATAAGGTGGTCAAGCGGGTTTCTGCCAAGGCCATCTTTCACAAGATTGTTCGGTCGGCTTGGCGATGCGGAGAACCGGGGATCATTTTCCTGGACCACATCAACCGAGCCAATCCCACCCCTGAACTGGGTGAGATCGAGGCGACGAATCCCTGTGGTGAACAGCCGCTGCTTCCATATGAATCGTGTAATCTTGGCTCCATTAATCTGTCTAAGATGACAAATAGCGGCAAGTTGAACAGGACCAAACTCAGAGAGACTGTTCGAAGTGCCGTTCACTTTCTTGATAATGTGATAGAGATAAACAAATACCCGCTGCGCCAGATCGAAGCCGCTAGCAAACAGACACGGAAAATCGGCCTGGGTGTCATGGGGTTCGCTGATATGCTTATTAAGATGGGTATTGCATACGATTCAAAAAGGGCTGTGCGGCAGGCCGAGCAGGTCATGGCCTTTATCTCGCGCGAAGCAAGGAAGGCTTCAAGTGAGTTGGCCAAGAAAAGAGGAAACTTTCCTGCCTATAGGGGAAGCCTCTTCGACCACCCCAAGACGCCGTATATGCGAAACGCAACCGTAACGACCATTGCCCCCACGGGCACGATCAGCATCATCGCTGGATGTTCCAGTGGTGTGGAGCCCATCTTTGCGGTGGTTTATGAGCGCAGGGTTCTTGATGGAGAGGCCCTGTTTGAGATCCACCCGCTATTTAAGGAAATGGCAAAGCAAAACGGTTTTTACAGCAATGAACTGGCTAAGCAGATCGCTGAGACCGGTTCAATTCAGCATATCAAAGGAATTCCCAATAAGATAAAACGCCTTTTTGTGACTGCCCATGATATTGCACCCGAGTGGCACATCCGAATCCAGGCAGCTTTTCAAAAATATACCGACAATGCTGTATCCAAAACAGTCAATTTTCCACATAATGCCACACCCGAAGACATAGAGAAGGCATACAGGCTCGCTTACGAAACAGGGTGCAAAGGAGTAACAATTTATCGCTACGGAAGCCGTGATCGCCAGGTGCTCAATATTGGTAGGGAGCAAACCCGGCATGATAGGGGAATCAAGACGGAGCCTATCCGGCCAGGGATTGTGCCCCGGGTGCGTCCTGTTCAGACCAGGGGTGTCACAGAACGAATCAATACCGGTTGCGGCAAACTTTATGTAACCATCAATGAAGACGATCAGGGTATCTGTGAGGTTTTTGCCCAGATGGGCAAAACGGGCGGATGTGCCTCTTCCCAGATCGAGGCCACAGGGCGACTCATATCTTTGGCCCTGCGCAGCGGGGTCAAGGTAGAAGCGATTCTTAAACAGATCAGTGGAATCCGATGCCCTTCACCCATCTGGCAAAACGGGAAAATGGTTCTTTCCTGCCCGGATGGCATTGCCCACGTGATAAAGAATTATACCCGGATCAGCCCAACAGAAATGCCCACCATGATGGGAGCCTGCCCCGACTGCGGTGGGGCGCTGGAGCATGAGGGTGGATGTCTAGTGTGTCGTTCCTGCGGATTCTCTAAATGCAGTTGAGAAAATGCCATCTTGCCTAAATTCCTGCCCTTTCATTGCCTAAGTCTTTTGGTTATCCTTTTCCCTACCCTAGATGAAGAGCTTGATCACCACAAATCCTAAGATTAACAATATCACAAAAGCTATAGCCAGTGTGTTGAAATACCGCTCAATAAAAGACCGGATCTGCGGACCAAACAGATAGATCAAGCCGCCGACCATGAAAAATCGGGCCGACCTGGAAATCGCAGAGGCCAGGAAAAACACCAGAAAGTTTACCCGAAAAGCGCCAGCAGTGATGGTGAAGACCTTGTAAGGAATCGGGGTAAAGCCTGCAATGCCCACGGCCCAGGCATCGTATTTGGTGTAGAGTGCCTGGATATATTCATACTTTTCGAGGAATCCATAAAAACCGATGATTGCATCTCCGGCCACACGCATAAATTGCCACCCAATGAGATAGCCCAAAGAACCACCCAGTATAGACCCCACTGAACAGACCAAGGCATATCTGAGCGATTTTTTTGGCAGGGCAACCGACAGAGCGATGAGAAGGACATCAGGTGGAACCGGGAAAAAGGAGGACTCGCAAAAGGCTAAGGCAAACAAGGCCCAAGTTCCGTACGGGGTTTCAGCCCAGTGTAAGACCCAGTCGTAGAGTCTGCGCAGCACCGCCTATCCTTCCTTCCAGCCGTGTTCTCCAATCAGCTTCACGAACCGGCATCCCCCCAGGTCGGTCGTGTGGATACCATCTTCGTGTCTGCGGATTTGGAGGAGTGTCTGGGAGTACCTGTCACCGACCGGGATGACGATGCGACCACCTATCTTTAGCTGTTGTATCAGTTTCTCGGGAGGCTCAGGCGCCCCGGCTGTCACGATAATGGCATCAAAGGGACTCTCATTAGGCCAGCCCAGGGTGCCATCGGAACACTTGGCGATGACGTTGTGGTATCCGAGCTGATCAAGGAGCTTGCGAGCCCTGATAAAGAGCTCCCTCACCCGTTCAATCGTATAGACGCGAAAGGCCAACTCAGCCAGTATGGCTGTCTGGTAACCTGAGCCGGTTCCGATCTCCAGAATGCGATCATCCCTGGTCAATTCAAGGGCCTGGGTCATCTCTGCTACAATATATGGCTGGGATATGGTCTGGCCTTCACCAATGGGGAGGGGGAAATCTCCATAGGCCTGGTCTTGCAGGGCTTCACTTACGAAAAGATGGCGGGGTACCGTACGCATAGCTTCAAGGACCCTGTGGTCATGGATACCACGGGCCTCGATCTGTGTGCTCACCATCTTTTCCCTGAGACGTTTAAACTTCATAGCAAACTATCACAGGCCATGGTTTCTCCTTTCTAATTCTTTCTGAGAGGTGAAAATTTTGTATCAGAATAGGCACTTGGAGTCAAGGGGAAGGATGTTTGTGATTTACGTGGCACGACTGTTATGATATCGATAATACACCTTTTGAGATTTTAAAGATTCGTGATTTATTTTTTAATCCTGTGCTTCCGGTTGGTCCGGGTTAGGAGGATAGCATGTCGTTCAAAGAGAATCTGAAAAAAAAGCTCTTAATAGGCAGACTTTCAAAAACCGTGTCGCTGTCCATTGGATCTCCTGGAAGACCTCGGAAGGTGGATAAAGAAACCATGCGGAGACTCCTTTCGTTGAGTCCTTTTATCCTGGTAAGACAAAGAGACCTTGAGCTCTATTTTCGAGAACTTGAGCCGGGCATTGGAGAGGTCCTTGTGCTGGATAACGAGCTTCCCCTTTATGGTAAAACCACGCTTGATGATGTGACACTGCGCAGGAGTCCCGAATTGAAGGAAATGATCAGCATTCGAAACATGATCAAAATCTTGAATGACTCGGATATTCTCATGTGCAAAGGTCGGGATGCGCTCTTCTATGTGCGCGACCGCGCTTTGGATTTACTGGACCTTCACTTTGAGGAAAAGGACATAGAGGAAATAGCCAATGACGGAATCGAGGCCCTTGTTAAAGGGGATTCCGAGGCAGTCATGGAAACCCTTGACCTCTTTATAGAGATTCTGGGTTACGAGTCCGTGCCAGCGGCAGTCTTGGTGAATGACTATGTGATGTTCGGTTTTCACCATAAGACAGAAGACGCCAGGGAGGGCTTTGGCCCCATTATTATGTACAACGATAGAACGAACATCCTTAGGCTCATCAAAGAAACGGTTCCTGTGGACGATCCTGTTGGACGGGAGATTATTCCCGAGGTTGCTCTGGGTGAAGTGGAACCGGATGCGGAAGGCTATGAGGCCTTCTGGTTTCTGAAGCAGGAGGTTCTAACAAAGGAACGTCCTGTTCTTCACTAACAGCCTGTCTGTGATAGGGCAACAGCGAGCGACCTTACTACTTTCATTCTATCTCGATTTGAGGCAGGTAGTCTTCCACGATCGGAAAGTTATCCAGGCGTTTGGCAATGGCGGCTTGAAGAAAGGAATTCACCCACCAGTAGATGTCCTGCTTTTTTACTGAAGTACGCAGTTTTTTCATGCGCTGT